>NZ_JBEKBF010000010.1:0-145618 GCF_050015535.1 Binatus soli (SeqCode)
CCCGGCCTCGTGCTCGCGCAGCACCCCGATGATCTGCTCCTCGCTGAAGCGACTCCCTTTCATCGTCCGTCTCCTTTTCAGGCGACGGACTCTACCTCATTTCGGCTGAGTTTTCGGGGTGCAGGCCGGCAGAGCTGCTGCAGACCGCGACGTTGCAGGAGTCAGAATGAGTCTTAACGGAAACTACTCGCCGAGCACTTTGATCAGGATGCGCTTGGGGCGGCGGCCGTCGAACTCGCCGTAGAAGATCTGTTCCCACGGGCCGAAGTCGAGCTTGCCGGCAGTTATCGCGACTACCACCTCGCGGCCCATCACCTGGCGCTTATGATGCGCGTCGCCGTTGTCCTCGCCGGTGCGATTGTGATGATAGCGCTCGGGACTTGGGTCGTACGGCGCCAGCCATTCAAGCCATCGCTTGTAATCTTCGTGAAGGCCGGGCTCGTCGTCATTGATGAAGACCGAGGCGGTTATGTGCATCGCATTAACGAGGCAGAGACCCTCGCGCACGCGGCTTTCATTCACCGCCTCTTCAACTTCGCCCGTGATGTTCACGAAACCCATCCGATTGGGCACCTTCATGGTGAGATATTTCGTATGCGACAGCATGCGATAGTCCTCCGATGATTCGATCGATGCCACTGGCATCGTAGCAATTTTGCCGCGTCATTTGGCGGCGACGAACTTGGCGTAGCCGGTCAGGTCCTGGTCCGCGGTCGTATGCATCGGCATCGAGACTTCGCGGAGCACCGGGACCTTCTCGGTGATCGTTCCGGTCGCGGGCGCGTCCTTTGGCACCGTGATGACGCGCGTGCCGACGAAGCGGATCACCGTCGGCAGCATCCCGCCGGTATCGAGGTAGCGCGTCCGCGTCGCCTCGAAGACAGTATCGCTCTTGAACAGTTTCGAGCCCGCGCGAATCAGGTACTCGTTACCGGAGAGCGCGCGGACCAGCGTCGGTTGGCTCATCACATATAGATGTCCGACAGTCGGGCGCAGAAATCCGGGGTAGAGCGGATTGACGCCGAGCCAGTATGGCACGATGATGCGCCGGCCGGGCTTCCAATCGGTGAGACTGATGTGCGCCTCGTGATCGTTGTTGGCGAGAATGAAGTCCCGTCCGGCGAAATCGCGCATGATGTCGCGGCTCAACCGATCCTCGGGCGGCGTGGTTATCTCGCCGGTCGGTCCGAAGTCGAGCGCCTTATCGGGCGTGCATCCCGCGACGACCGCCGTGAGCGCAAACGCGAGCGCTACGACGATCGCCCTGCGCCAGAGAATCATGTCCGGTATCTCGCGTAGCTTGCCGGTATTGCGCCGCCGAGCGTCCATTTCATAGGCAATGAGACCTCGCGCAGCACGGGAATATTCACGGTCTTGCCGTCGGGGCGTTTGAATTCGCGCTTGCCGATATACTGAACGATGGTGGGCAAAATTTTTCCGGGCGCCAGATATCGCGTGCGCGTCGTGACGAACACGGTCTCCTGCTTTACCAGCGAGCTGCCCGCTTCGATCATCCATTCGCCGGGCGTGTCCAAAGGCTTTTCCAGCGCGGCCTCGCTGATGACGTAGAAATCGCCTTCTTTGGGCGCCATGACTCCGGGCACCAGGACGTTGACGCCGAACCAGAACGGCAGCTTGAGGAACTTATCCCTGGGCCAATCCGGCGGGCGCACTTCGGCGATTTGATTGTTGCCGCCGAGCACAAACGTACGGCCGCGAAAGTTGAGCTCGACTTCCTCGGCGCTGGCGAAGATGCGCGGCGGCGCCTTTAAGGGGGGCGCGGATTTTCCGCATCCTGCAATGGTGGCGACAATGACAGCGGCAGCGAACGCGAGAGCGCCTGCGGTCTTCACTTGTTTCATCGGCGGCGCTCCCTGGTTTGCGCGCATCCGCCGATGATATTAGCATAGGGCGCCGCAATGAATCCGAATCGCACGGCATCGAACGGTGCGCCGGTGACCGTGACTCTGTTGGGCACCGGAGATGCGTTCGCGAGTTTCGGCCGTTGCCAAGCAGGCTACCTGATCGATGCGCCTGGCGGGCGGATCCTGATGGAAGCGGGGCCCGGCCTGATGCCGGCGCTCAAGAGCCATGGCGTCGCGCCCGACAGCTTCGACCTGCTGCTCATCAGCCATCTGCACGGCGATCATTTCGGCGGCCTGCCGTTTCTGATCCTCGACTACATATGGGAGACGCCGCGCAAGAAGGTGCTGACCATTGCGGGTCCGGCCAGGCTCGAGCAGCGGACGTGGCTGCTGATGCGCACGATGTTCCCGCATTTCGAACTCGACAAAGTCAAGCACAAGCTGAAGTTCGTGGTGCTCGAGCCGGGCAGCTCGACGCGGCTGGGCAAGTTCAAGGTGAGCGCGATCCGCAGTCCGCACACCAAGCCCGAAATCTCGCTGTCGCTACGAATCGACGGCGGCGGGAAGTCGATAGTTTTTTCGGGCGACAGCGGCTGGAACGATGAGCTGGTGGAGCTGAGCGCCGGCGCCGATCTGTTCCTGTGCGAATGCACGTACTACGAGAGCGCTCATCTGAAGTTTCATCTCAACTACCCGCTGCTGGCGGCCAATCGCGACAAGTTCAAGGTGCGCCGAATGGTGCTGACGCATCTCGGGCGCGAAGTGCTGAGCCGCGAGGATGAGATCGATCTTGAAATGGGCTATGACGGGATGAAGATCGAAATCTGAGCCCGTGCGCGCGAATCGTCGCAGAGAAGGATACTCGCGATGGGTATAGTACAGGGCAAGCGGGCGTTGATCGTCGGCGTCGCAAACGACAAAAGCCTGGCATGGTCGATAGCGCAGACGCTGGCTGCGGAGGGCGCCGAGATCGCGCTGACCTACCAGGGCGAGATCCTGGAAAAGCGGGTCCGTCCGCTGGCGGCGCAAATCCAGGCGGACGTGATCGGCGAACTCGATGTGAACGACGACGCGCAAATCGCGTCCGTGTTCGCGGCGCTCAAGGAAAAATGGAACGGGCTGGACCTGCTGGTGCATGCGGTCGCGTTCGCCGAGCGCGAAGACCTGCGCGATCGATTTCTGACGGTCAGCCGCGCCAATTTTGCGAAGTCGATGGAAATCAGCGCCTACTCGCTGGTCGCGCTTGCCCGCGCCGCGGAACCGCTGATGGAAGCGCGCGGAGGCGGATCGATCCTGACGCTCAGCTACCTCGGCGCGGTCCGTGCGATCCCCAATTACAACGTGATGGGTGTGGCGAAGGCGGCTCTGGAAGCCTGCGTGCGCTATCTGTCGGTCGATCTGGGGGGCAAGAATATCCGCGTCAACGCGCTCAGCGCCGGGCCCGCGCGCACGCTCTCGTCGTCGGCGATTCGCGACTACCATTCGATGGCGCATGAGGTCGAGGCGCGCTCGCCGCTGCGGCGCGGGATGAAGATCGAGGAAGTCGGCAAGATGGCGGCGGCGGTGCTGAGCGATTTTTCGAGCGGCGTCACGGGCCAGACGCTTTACGTGGACGTGGGCTACAATATCGTCGGCGTCTAACCGCAAGGAGTATCGCGATGCCAATCGTCACCGTTGCGCAGCTATCGGACAACTACGCGTACCTGGTGATCGACGACGGCAGCAAGGAATGCGCGGTGGTCGATTGCGCCGAGGCCGACAAGGTGATCGCGGCGGCGAAATCGCACGGCGCGAAAATCGTCGCGGTGCTCACCACGCACTGGCACGGCGATCATTCCGGCGGCAACAACGACATGGCGTCCAGGCTGCCGGGAATCAAAGTGTACGGCGCGAGCGCGGAAGGCGGAAAGATTCCTGCGTTGAGCAATCCGGTGGCGGACGGCGACCAAGTCCGAATCGGCGCGCTCGAAGGCCGCGTGATCGGAATCCCGGCGCATACCAACGGACACGTCGCCTACTATTTTCCAACGCTCAGCGCGGTGTTTACGGGAGACACGATGTTTGTGGGCGGATGCGGGCGCGTGTTCGAGGGGAAAGCATCGACGATGGTCGCGTCGCTGAAAAAACTCGCGTCGCTGCCCGACTCGACCCAGGTCTATTGCGGGCACGAGTACACCGAAAAAAATCTACGCTTCGCGCTCACCCTGGAGCCCGGGAACGAGGCTCTGAAAAAGAAGCACCAGTGGTGCCTGAAGACGCGCGCGGAGAACAAGTTCACGATGCCGTCCACCATCGGCGACGAGAAGAAGACCAATCCATTTCTGCGCACCGAGAGCTCCGAGCTGCGCGCGAATCTGAAAAAGCGCGATCCGTCGGTGGGCGACGATCCGATCGCGATTTTTGCCAAGGTCCGTGAACTCAAGGACCATTTTTAGCAGGGGCCAGCCCCGGCACCCTTGCCCGGAACAAAAGAGCGACGACGAGAGCTGAAACTTCGGTTTGCGGCTAGAAGGGTTTGAGCACGACGAGCAGCAGGATCGCGATCAACAGCAGGCTCACCATCCCGTGGATGACGCGATACTCGCGACGCGATGACTGGCTCGGGTGATCCTCGAGGAACATGATCCGGCGATAAAACCGCACGTGATAAAAGAGCAGCACCGCGACCAGCAGCAGCTTCGCGTGGAACCATCCCTGCCGCAGCACCGCCGGCTCCATCAGGATCAGCAGAAGTCCAAGAACGATCGTGATTGCGGCTCCGAGGTTGGTCGCGGTCTCGAACAATCCGCGCGCCGCGCCGAGGAAGCGTTCCTTGGGCAGTCCGACTTCTTCGGGCACGCGTGCGAGCAGGCTGGCGACCATCAGCAGCCCGCCCATCCAGTAGATGACGCCGAAGATATGAAATGCGAGAATGAAGCCGCGAAGCGCGTGCATCGTGTTTCCCCGTTGCGTCAGGTCGCGCGGACATCGATTGCGCTGGTGGTCGCGAGCGCGAGCATAACGACTGCGCCGCCACCGATATAGGGCGCCGCGGGTCCCAGCAGTTGATACGCGAGTCCGCCCGCGATCGGGCCGCAGATGCGCGCGAGCGACATGGCAGACTGATTCACGCCCATCACTTCACCCTGCAAATCGCGGTCGGTGTTGCGCGAGATGAGGCTGGCGATCGACGGGCTTGCGAAACCGTAACCCAGGGAGACCGCCGCCAGCATCGCGAGCAACGCGCCGTGCGATGAAATCGAGCCCATCGGCGCCAACCCGACGATCATCGCGAGCAGTCCGATTTTCAGCAGCCGCACCTCGCCGATTCGGCCCACGATTTTGCCCAGCAGATAGCCCTGCGCCAGCGCCTGCATCAGGCCGGCGAAGGCGAGCAATACGCCGATGCCGAACGCGCCGTAACCGTAAACCGCGGGCACCATCAGCGCAAACGTCGCTTCGAGCGCGGACAACGAGAACGTCAGCAGAAATGCAATCGCGAACATCCGCGCCAGCCGATGGCGGATCAACTCGCGCGGGATTGCCAGCAGCGGCGCGATGAACTGGGCGAGGTCAAGCGGCGTGGAGCGATCGGCATGATGCGACTCGGGCAGTCTGGCCGCGGCGAAGATGAAATTGGCGAACGTCAGCGCACTGGCAAAGAACACCGGCACCCGCAAACTCGAATGGCCCATGATTCCGCCGAGCGCCGGTCCCAGCACGAAGCCGAGTCCGAACGCAGCACCGATGAGTCCCATTCCCTTGGCGCGATGCTCGTCATCGGTGGTGTCGGCGATGTAGGCCTGCGCGGTCGAAATCGTTGCGGCGCATGCGCCGTGCATCGCGCGCGACGCGAGCAGCCAGAAAAACGTTCCGGCAAATCCGTAAATCAAGTAGCCGATCGACGAGCCGAGCAATCCCAGCAGAAGGATCGGCCGTCGTCCGACGCGATCGGAAATCCGGCCGAGGATCGGCGCAAACACGAACTGCGTCAGCGAATATATCGAGAGCAGCAACCCCACTCCGACCGCGCCGACGCCCATTTTATGCGCGAACATCGGCAGGAACGGGATGACGATGCCGAAGCCGAGCAGGTCGATGAAGACGGTCAGAAAAAGTATCAGCCGCGAGGCCGCGGCAGGCTCGGCGCCGGTGGGCGCTTGCTTGACTGGTTCGATGCTTGGCATTGATTGAAGTACGCCGGTTGAAGAGAATCCTACGCCAGCCGCGCAGTCAAGCAAATCGACCGGAATCAATACGAGGGCTTACCGATGGCGACTTCCTACAAAGGAGAACTCAAGCGCAAAAAAATCAGCGCCGATGAGGCGGCGGCGCGGGTCAAATCCGGCGATTGGGTCGAGTACGGATTCGGACTCGGGCAGCCGGACTTGTTCGATCACGCGCTGGCCCGGCGAGTGCGAAAGCTCGAGCGCGTAAAGATCCGCGGATGCCTCGCGATGCGCCCGCGCGCGGCGGCCGAGGCGGATCCCGAACAACGTCATCTCGTTTACCTGTCGTGGTATTTTTCGGGGCTGGAAAGAAAGATGTACGATCGCGGCCTGGCGCATCATACGCCGATGAACTTCGGCGAGGCGCCCGACACCTATCGCCGCTTGATCGACGTGGACGTCGCGGTGTTGAAGACGGCGCCGATGGACGAGCACGGATTTTTCAACTTCGGCCCGTCGGTCACGTATCACAAGGCGATCAGCGAAAAAGCCAGGACCATGATTGTCGAGACTGACGCGAGCGTGCCGTACGTTTTCGGAATCGAAAACGCGGTGCATATAGATGATGTCGAGTTCGTGCTGGACGCGGGCGCATCCGAGATGCCGGAGCTGAAGTATCCCGCCGCGAGCGCGGTCGATCGGAAAGTCGCGGAACTAATCGCGCCGGAAATTGCCAGCGGCGCCTGCATCCAGATTGGGATCGGCGCGATGCCCAACGCGGTCTGCGAGCTGCTCGCGGTGGCTCCGATCAAGGATCTCGGCGTTCACACCGAAATGTTCGTCGATTCGCTGGTCTCGCTTTACCAGGCCGGCAAGGTGACCGGCGCGCACAAAGCGACCAACCGCTACCAGATGGCGTACACGTTCGCGGCGGGTTCGAAACGGATGTACGACTTTCTCGATCGCAACGCCGCATGCTTTGCGGGATCGGTCGATTACACCAACTTGCCGCATCGCATAATGCTCAACGACCGCGTGATCTCGATCTGCAACGCGGCGCAAATCGATCTCACCGGACAGGCGTGCTCCGAGTCGGCGGGAATCCGGCAGATAAGCGGCGCCGGAGGACAACTGCAATTCGTGCGCGGCGCGTACGACTCGCGCGAGGGCAAGTCATTTCTATGCCTCGCCTCGACCTACGAGCGCGACGGGCGGCGCGCCAGCCGAATCGTCGCGCGAATCGACGACTGCAACATCGTGACGACGCCGCGCACCGACGTGATGTACGTGGTGACGGAGTATGGGATGGTCAATCTGAAAGGCAAATCGGTTCCGGAGCGCGCACGCGCGCTGATCTCGATCGCGCATCCTGATTTCCGCGAAGAGCTGGAACGCCGGGCTCGCGAGTACCGGCTGGTCGCGCGCGCGGTTTTCTGATGTTCGCGAACAGTTCAGCGCGACGGCGTTTCGTGCTCGTCCTGGTCGGCGAACTTGTACACCAGTTCATCGGGGCGCGCGTAGCCAAGCTCGCGGCGAATGATGCGTTCGATATAGCGGTCGTCGGAACGAAGTTTCGCAATGCGAGTTCTGAACGCGGCGTTGTCCGTTGCCAGTTGATTGCGGCGCTTCTCCAATGCGGCGCGATGGCTCTGGAGGGCGACCAGGTCGCGGGGCCCCTGCTTGCCGAGCAGGGCGCTTAATAGCAGCATCACGAGAACCGCGCCGAAGATTAGGCTGAGCCACTCGCGTCGCAGTAGAAAGCTTAACCGCGTCATCCGGCCAATCGTAATTCAAGCGCCAGCCTGAGTTCAAGAGGTCTAATTTTTGAACGACATTCTAAACACCCGAAACAGACCGGTTCGGTTGCACTCTTTCGACTTTAAAATTTGTTTATAAATCGCCTCGCGGCTCTTGATTTCAGAATAACATGTTTCTATAATCGGCCCGAATCGATGAGGGATGAGCCCTCATCTATAAGAAAGGGTGCTTATCCAGCAGCAGCCTAGGAAGAGGAGGTACCTATGCCAGAGAGGAAGAAACGGGCCAAAAAGGCCACCAAGTCCAAACCGATGCGGAAGAGAAATATGGCTAAGAAGAAACCGGCCAAAAAGACCAAAAAGAAGTAACCATTTAACGAGTTTACCTTCGGGCCAATACCCCGAAGGCTGGCTAAGGCTGCCAGGATTGCTGCTGGATTAAGCCGAGGCTGAAAGGCCTCGCAACACGGGAGAGCCCCCTTGAAAGAGGGGGCTCTTTCCTTGTCTGGCGCTTGCTTGCGGGCGCGCACGTTCAACATGATAGGGTTCGATCGCCCCGAAGTTTCGCGAGCCTCATGTCCGAGCCGGCAAAAGATTTTGACGCGATAATTGTTGGCGCGCGCGCCGCCTTTCCGTCGTTCGGATTCACGCGCCTGATGGCGGCAGCGGCGCGGGCCGCATAATTCGGCAGACCAGTGGACGACGTCGAACTGGGCCGCTTCCCCGCGCAATGCGAGCGCCCCGAGCCGGTCAAGTTTGCATGGCCCATCGTGCTGCTGCCCGAACTTTTCACCACGCCGCGGCATCTTGCGCTGGTGTTCGGTTATCTCGCGTCGATCGGATGGGAAGTGTTCGTTCCGGATCTGCGCGCTGCGGTTGGCAAAGGCTCGACGCCTCCGCTCGAGAAACTTCGCTTCAATGACTTGGCCGCGTTGGCCGGCGAAGCGATCGACGGGATTGGCCGCGATGCAGTCGTGGTCGGTCACGGCGTCGGGGGATTGGTCGCGCTCAAACTCAGCGAGCATCGTCGAGTGAAGGCCGCGGTCGCATACGCGCCGCTGGCGCCGGGCTTTCGCACGCCGCTGGTGGGCGGAATCGCGAATCGGCTCGCGATGCGGTGGCGGCTGCCGATCAAGCCGCCGCGCGGCAGAATATTGTTCGAGTTGATCGCCGATTCCGATCCTTTCACTCGCGACGGTTTAATAAATGGGATGGCGCCCGATTCGGGCGCGATCGCCGCCGACGTAATGGCCGGCGCGATCGAGTTTGCGCCGCCGGACAAAGCCGCCCCGCGCCTGGTTGTAGCGGGCGACTCGGACATCTTCGCGCCGCTTGCGCGGACCTCAAAATTTGCAGAGTCGATCGGCGCGAAGTTGGCGACGATCGCCGGCCGCGGGCATTGGCTGATTGGCGGACGCGCGCTCGAACGCGCGATCAACGAGACGCAGCGATTCCTGGTGCGCGCGCTCGGCCAGGATTTGCTGCTGCTCTATCCCGAAGAATGGAAAAACGATCCGGGCGATTAGCAGGCGGTTTGAAAAGTAAGAGAATGGAAAGCAGGTGAAACGCGATGGCAAATGAAACTGCGCAGAAGAATCTGATCGTCGAGGAAGAAGCCGGGCTGGTCACGCTTACGATGAATCGTCCCGAGAAGCGCAACGCGCTCTCGACTGCGATGATGACGGAACTGACAGCCGAGCTTCGCGCGATCGGCAAACGGGTCGATGCGCGCGCCGTGATAATCGCGGGCAACGGCCCCGCATTCTCGGCCGGTCACGACCTGGGCGAACTGAAGGGGCGCGACCTTGCATTCTACCGATATGAATTCGATCTGTGCGCGCAACTGATGCAAACGATTCAGGCAATTCCGCAGCCGGTGATCGCGCGCGTGCATGCGATCGCCATCGCCGCGGGATGCCAGCTTGCGGCGACGTGCGATCTCGTCGTCGCCGGCGAGAGCGCGAGTTTCGCGACGCCGGGCGTGAGGATTGGACTGTTCTGCTCGACGCCGATGGTTGCGCTGACGCGCGCAGTCGGACGAAAGCATGCGATGGAAATGCTGCTGACGGGGCAATCCGTCAATGCGCGCACGGCGGCCGATTGGGGACTCGTGAACAGGGTGGCGGCCGACGCGGAGTTGGTCGCCGAGACGCGCAAGCTCGCGATGCAGATCGTCGAGGCAAGCCCGCTCATCATTGGGATCGGCAAGCAGGCGTTCTACGCGCAGATCGATCTCGATACGGCCAACGCGTACGATTACACGAAGGAAGTGATGAGCCAGAATGCGATGGCGGCGGACGCGCAGGAAGGCATCGCCGCATTCCTCGAAAAGCGCAAACCCGTGTGGTGCGGAAGGTGAATACGAACAAGCTTAACTTACGGGAGGGTCACAAAAGTATGGAGTTGCGACGAATCCTTGGGATAATTGCGGGAGCAATTGGGATACTTCTGGTCTGCTGCTTGCCGGCGTCGGCAAACGACCTTTGCTTTACCCTTGGCTCGAATGTGTACTTTACCAGCGTGTCGATCCCGTCGAAGAATCAGTGTGAAACGTTCTCCTTGGCTGCCAAGGCCCCCTCTTTCCCTGGTTATCTTGCAACCGGCTCGATGTGCTTGAGTTCCAACGGGACGACGGTGCTTCTTAACCTGTCCGACGGCTACTTCAATGGGACGGAATCGATACAGGGAACGTTCAACAAGAACACCGGCGCCGGGACCGTTAGTGATTGCACTGCGCCGGAAGGTAATCCCAACAAATGCTCGACGGCCGATGTCACTGTCAAGACATGCGCTACCCAGTCGATACCGGCCGCCGAGTTTGACCCGGCCCCGAAACTGGTGAATTCGTCTGTGGGCGACTGACGCAGCCACCCCCGTATTGATCGGGGGCGCGACGCTTGTTAATGTCGCATATGGCGCATCTGAATAAACGGACTGCGTATAAAAACTGAAGGCAGAAATGAGCCCGCGGGAAATCCGCGGGCTCTTTCTTTTTTTACCGCCCAAGGAGGGTCAATCAAATGGCGCATCAGGAGCTCCGCGAAGCACTTACCTACGACGACGTTCTATTGCTGCCGCAGTCGTCCGACCTGCTGCCGGCGAATTGCGACGTCTCGACCGCGCTGACGCCCAAAATCCGCCTGCGCATCCCGCTCGTATCGAGCCCGATGGACACCGTCACCGAATCGCGCACCGCGATCGCAATCGCGCAAATGGGCGGGATCGGCTTTGTGCATCGCAATCTTTCGATCGAAGAGCAGGCCGTCGAGATCGAGACCGTCAAGAAATATGAAAGCGGAATGATCGTCGATCCGATCACCGTCAGTCCAGAGCAGAAAATCGGCGAGGCGGTGGCCGTGATGGAACGCTACCGGATTTCCGGGCTGCCGGTCGTCTCGGACGGCCGCCTGGTCGGAATTCTGACCAATCGCGATCTGCGCTTCGAACGGCGCCTGGACAAGCAGGTGCGCGACGTGATGACGAGCAAAGTGATCACGGCGCGTCCCGGTATCGACCTCGAACACGCCAAGGAACTCCTGCAAGCGCATCGGATCGAGAAGCTGCCGCTGGTTGACGACCAGAATCGGCTGCGCGGGCTGATCACCGTCAAGGACATGGACAAGGCGATTCGGCATCCCCACGCGAGCAAGGATCAGATGGGGCGGCTGCGGGTCGGCGCTGCGGTCGGAGTCGGTCCGGAGCGCGAGGCGCGGGTGGCCGCGCTGCGCCGTGCGGGCGTCGATGTCATCTGTATCGATACGGCGCATGGGCATACCCGCAACGTGATCGACGCGATCAAGGCGACCAAGCTCGAATGGCCCGAGGTCGAAGTCGTGGCCGGAAACGTCGCGACCAGCGAGGGCGCCAAGGCGCTGTGCGACGCCGGCGCCGACGCGCTCCGGGTCGGGATGGGTCCCGGATCGATTTGCACGACGCGGGTGGTGTCGGGAGTCGGCGTGCCGCAGATCACGGCTATCATGGACACGATCGCGATTGCCGAGCCGCGCAACATTCCGGTGATTGCGGACGGCGGAATCCGGTTCTCGGGCGATATCACCAAGGCCCTGGCGGCCGGCGCAAACAGCGTGATGATCGGCTCGCTGTTCGCGGGCACCGAGGAGAGCCCCGGCGAGACGATTCTCTACCAGGGGCGCACTTACAAACTTTATCGCGGGATGGGATCGATTGCCGCGATGAATGAGCGCACCGGAGATCGTTACGGGCAGCTCGCCGTGACCGACGGCAAGCACGTGCCGGAAGGAATCGAGGGCCGCGTACCGCATCGCGGCTCGCTGGCCTCGAATATCGAGCAGCTGGTGGGCGGGTTGCAATCCGGGATGGGCTACGTGGGCGCGGCGAACCTGGCAGAGCTGCGCAAGCGGGCGCGCTTCGTCAAGGTCAGCGACGCCGGAGTGCGCGAGAGCCACGTGCACGACGTCTTTATCACCAAGGAAGCGCCGAACTACCGGCAATAGCAGGGGTGAGCAGGGCTGAGCCCTGCACCCAGTATTAAGGCCGCCCGCCGTTGTCCCGAGGTGGCCGGCTTGCGCCGGCATGAAGGAAGAATCACCTGCGCGGTGGGCGGCAGGGGCTGCGGCCCCTGCACCCGCAGTGAGAAGACGCGAAAATCTGCGCAGCGCATCTTTTCGCGACTATGCGATGTAAGAGCCCGCGGGCGCGCGGCCAGGGGTCAGCCCTGCACCCGACGGTAAGATAAAGATGCCGGCCTCGCCCTGTTGGAAGTTTTTTGGGTGTCCTGAGCGGCCTTGATACTCGAACCTGCGGTCGCGCCATGTCAGAATCTTCGCCATCAAGCGGGCGGCGATCCGGCACGATGGCAAAAAAAAAGCGACTCAGGGTGGGCGTCCTGTTTGGAGGACGCTCGAGCGAGCATGAAATTTCGCTGCGCTCCGCGCTGACCGTGATGTCGGCGATGGATCCGGCGCGGTACGAGATTGTTCCGATTGGGATTGGCCGCGACGGGCGCTGGTATCTCGAGCACAATGCGCTCAAGCTGCTCGCCGAAAAGACGCCGCATCTTGCGGCGCTCGGCGCCGGCGGCACGCAGGTGACGCTGCTGCCGCATCCGGAAGGACAATCGCTGGTCGCGACGCCGGCAGACGGCGCGCGCGGCGAAATGACACGCACACCAGATGCGATTTCAGGCGCGCTCGACGTGGTGTTCCCGGTGTTGCACGGCACTTACGGCGAGGACGGCACCGTGCAGGGGCTGCTCGAGTTGGCGGGAATCGCATACGTGGGAGCGGGCGTGCTTGGCTCGGCGATCGGGATGGACAAGGACGCGCAGAAGCGCCTCCTGCGCGACGCCGGCGTCGCAGTGGTCCGATATTTCGCGATCGATCGGGCCGACTACCGCGACACTCCGGAGCTGGGGGCGCGGCTGGCGCGCAAACTTGGCTATCCCGTGTTTGTCAAACCCAACGCGCTGGGATCATCGATCGGAATCAGCAAGGTGAAGCGCGCCGCCGATCTCAACGCCGCTCTCGACGACGCTTTCCAATACGATCGCAAGGCGCTTATCGAGGCCTCGTGCGAAGGCCGCGAGTTCGAGTGCTCGGTGCTTGGCAACGATCGTCCCGAAGCGTCGGTTCCCGGCGAAGTCCTGGTCAAGGGTGCGCATGAGTTTTACGACTACGAGTCGAAGTACGTCGATCCCGACGGCTCCGCGACAAAAATTCCTGCCGAGGTGCCGCCCGCCAAGGCGAAGAAGTTGCGCGCGATGGCGGTGTCGGCGTTCAAGGCGTTGTCGATCCGCGGGATGGCGCGTGTCGATTTTCTCGCGAGCCGCGATTTGCGCGAGATCTACGTGAACGAGGTGAATACCATCCCCGGCTTCACAGCCATCAGCATGTATCCGAAGCTGTGGGAGGCGTCGGGCTTGCCATTGCCCGAGCTTATCGATCGGTTGATTGAGCTGGCGCTCGACGAGCATCGCGAGCGCGCCTCGCTCAAGATTACGTACCATCCAAAGTCGCCTGCAAAGCCCGACGACTCGGCCGATTAGATGGCGATGCGGCGGCTACTGATTGCAACTGCGAACCGGGCGAAACTTGCTGAGTACCGGTTGATCCTGCGCGGCATCGATCTCGAACTGGTGTCGCTCGCCGAGCTCGGAATTTCAGAGAGTCCCGAGGAGACGGGAGCGACTTTCACCGAGAACGCGTTGATCAAGGCGCGTTTCTACTTCCAGCGCGCGCGGATTGCGACGCTGGCTGACGATGGCGGACTCGAGATCGACGCGCTCGGCGGGGAGCCTGGCGTCCGGTCGCATCGATGGCTCGGTTCGGGTGGCGATGATTCGGATCAGGCGCTGGTCAACGAAGTTATCCGCCGGATGAAGGGCGTCGAGGCCGGGCGGCGGGCAGCGCGAATTCGCGCCACGATCGCGTTGATATACGAGGAGGGCGGCGCGATCCGCGAGAAGACGGCCGAGGGCGCCATCGAAGGTGCGATCGCCGAGCGCGCGTACCGGGAAATTCGCGCGGGATTTCCGTATCGCGCGGTACTGGTCATTCCCGGGCGCAACTGTTATCTGGGCGAACTCGGCGATGAGCAAGAGGCCCAAATCAGCCAGCGGCGGATTGCGGTGTCCAAGTTGCGGGACGAGCTCGAGCGGATAGCCGCAGGCCGCGGAGCCCAACTATCATGATCGAGGAGCGCGGGGTTAAGATCGCCACGCAAAAGGTGCAGCGCAAGCGCAAGGGCAAAGTCGTGGTGCTGCATCTGGCAGCGCGGTACCCGTTCGCGGGGGTGATTTGGCAATTGGTTCATCACTTGCTGGGACTGAGCCAGCTTGGTCTCGACGTTTACTACATCGAGGATCATCGCGCTTACGTGTACGATCCGACGATCGAAACCACCACCACGGATCCGTCGCGCAACCTGAAGGTCCTGGGTCGCGTGCTCGAGCGCTTCGGCTTCGGCGAGCGGTGGGCTTTCCTGGACTCGGTGAAAGAGCAATACGTCGGGATGTCGCGCGAACGATGCATGGATCTGTTTCGCGACGCCGACGCGATAATCAATCTGTGCGGTGCTACCGAGCCGCGTCAGGAGCACGAGCGCAGCCGCTGCCTGGTGTACCTCGAGACCGACCCGGGGGTGATGCAGCTCGAGCTCATGCGCAAGATTCCGACCACCACGGCGTTTGCCAAATCGCACAAATTGTTTTTCACGTATTGCTACAATATCGGCGCGCCCGATTGCCTGCTGCCCACGGCCGGCCTCGATTGGCATCCGACCCGTCCGCCGGTGAATCTCGAACAGTGGCATCCGGGCGTCGGAGCGGCCGAGCCGCCTGCGTTCACGACCGTCGGCACGTGGCAGAATAGCGGCAGCGACATGGAAATCGCGGGCGAGACCTACCACTGGTCCAAACATCTGAATTTTCGCAAGGCGCTCGAGGTCGCGGCGCGCGCGAATCAGCCCATCGAGATCGCCACCAACCTGACCGGCGGCGCCGACTACGAACGCGCGATCGCCGGGGGATTCAGCATCACGCCGGCGGTGCCGATGTCGCTCGATGTCGATGCTTATCGCGAGTACATCAGCCGGTCGCGCGGTGAGTTCACGGTCGCGAAGGACATCTACGTGAGGACGCGCACCGGATGGTTCAGCGATCGCACAGTTTGCTATCTGGCGGCCGGGCGTCCGGTGGTCACGCAGCGCACCGGGTTTGAAAAGTTCATTCCCACCGGCGCGGGACTGCTCGGGTTCGACACGCCGGACGAAGCGGTCGATGCGATCGGGGAAATCAACGCCGACTATGCGCGCCATGCGCGGGCCGCGCGCGAGATAGCAATCGAGTATTTCGACGCGGTGAAACTGCTCGACGAAGTCGCGGTGGCCGCGGGGATCTGAACGATGGCTCCGACACCCCTCCAGACGATGCTGGGATTGACCGTGCTGCACCGCGATTTGCGCGGCTTTGTCGAAAGCGTGCTGGTCCTGATCGGCCTGCTGGGCGCCTTCGCCGTGCGCCGGCGCAAGCGCGCCTTGACGCAGACGACGTTCCTGCTGCTGTCGGGCAGCGTTCTGATCGACGCAGGTTCGCGCTTCATCCCGAACGACACCGTCGCCGAGAAGGTCGCCGCCGCGGCCTTCGTACTGTTCCTGTTCGGCGCGATCCGGCTGGTGCTCGAAGCCGTCGACGCGATGACGCGCCGCCGCAGGGTCCACTTCTCGACCATCGGCAAGGACGTGCTGATGCTCGTGCTGTGGTTCGTGGTTCTGATGGCGGTGCTGTACACCGACTTTGGCGTGCAGCCGCTCTCGATTCTGACCACCACGACTGTGTTCGCGGCCGTGCTCGGTTTCGCGCTGCAGGAGACCCTGGGCAACATCTTCAGCGGCCTGTCGCTCTCGATGGGGCACCCTTTCGAGCCGGGCGACTGGATCCGCAGCGGCCAGTATGTCGGGCGCGTCAAGGGAATCGCATGGCGTGCGACGACGATCGTAACGCGCGCCAACGAGCGGCTCGAGGTTCCCAACTCCGTGATTGCCAAGGACGTGCTGTTCAACTATGCCACCGGCGCCGTGCGTGACGAAATTACAGTCGGAATCAGCTACGACGTAGCGCCCAATCATGTGCGCGAAGTCGTGGTCACTCTGCTGCGCGACGTGCCGCAAGTGATGCGCGAGCCGCCGCCCGAAGTTCTGGCGTGGGACTATGGCGATTTCTCGGTTCAATACCGGATCAGATACTGGATCGAGGACTACGGCGTGCAGGAACACGTGCGCGATCGCGTCGCCTCGAGCCTCTGGTACGCGCTCAGACGCCATTCGATCGAGATTCCGTTCCCGACCCGCACCGTCCATGTGCGCGACGCGCGCCAGGACGAAGAAGACAGAGCCGACGCAGACTTCGAGCGGGAACTGATGGCCGACCTGCGCCATGTCGATTTCCTGCGCGGGCTGAACGACGACGAGCTTCGATTGCTGGCGGCGACCGTAGCGGTGCGCCAGTTCGGCGCGGGCGAGATGCTGATGCGCGCCGGCGAACAAGGTGACTCGATGTTCATCGTGCGCAGCGGAACGGCCGAAGTTTTCGCCAACAGCGCCGACGGTCAAACGCGCCACATTGCCAATTATGCCCGCGGCGATTTCACCGGCGAGATGGCGCTGATGACGGGCGAACCGCGCAGCGCAAGCGTGCGCGCGATCACCGACCTGGAAGTAATCGAGATGGGCCGCGAGGGATTGACGCGCCTGTTCAAGGAGCATCCCGACGCGGCGGCCGGCATCGGCGATATTGTTGCTGCACGAAACCGGGTCCGGCTGGAAAAGCTCTCATCCGGCGCGACGCTGGACGGCAAGGGCGGCACGCATCGATGGTTGCTCGCCAAAATGCGCGAGCTGTTCGACTTCTGATCATCCCAGGCGCTAGGCGATTGCGGCCAGCGCGACTTGAAGCTCGCGGAGATTTCGCGACGGCACTATCGCGTTCACTTCGCGCGCGTATTGTTTAATCGCACTGTCTCCCGTGCCCCAGCGCGCAGGATCTTCCGGATTCAGCCACACCACGGCGCGGCAAGCCCGCACGATCTCGCGGACCAGGTCGGCGCGCGCGGGCAGCCGGTTGTTGCGGCCGTCGCCCATTATCACGACGATCGTGCCGCGAGTCAGCAATCCGGTTCGGCGCTCCCAAAGCTCGCCGAGCACGCGGCCGAAATCCGAGCGCGCGTAAAGGTCCAGCGCGGGCGTCATTACCAGGTGTCCATCCTCGAAGTCCGCCTCGGCCAGATGGTCCACGTACACGAAACTGCTGACGCGGCGGAAGCATCCGCGCGCGCCCGCCATCAATTCGAGCATCAACTGCGCCGCGTAGCGGACGGAACCCGAGATGTCGGCCAGGATTACGAGATCGACATGGCGTGGACGCCGCGCGCGGAAGTTGAGATCGATTAGCGCGCCGCCGCGCTGTAGCGCCGCGCGAATCGTGCGCCGGAAGTCGATTCTGCCGGTCCGCGCGAGTCGCAGCCGCCGTCCCAGCCGAATCCGGAAGCGGCGAATCAGCGGCGCGAGCGCGTCGCGCGCCTCGTCGTAGTCGAGGTCGGAGAATTTGTCGAACGGCATCCGCTCGATCGCGCGGATTCGCGCAACGCGCGTCGCGTCGATGCCGGGCGTCGGCGATTCCTCGGGCGTATCCGCCGCGCGATGCTCCTGGCGGCCGCGCATCCGATCGGAATGGCGCTGGCCGTCTTTGCTTTCTTCGGCGTCTTTTCCCTTTTCAGTGTCTTGGCGCCGCGCCGCCGCTGCTTTCTTTGCAGGCTTCGCTTCTGACGCCAGCGAAAGCGATTTCTCATCGCGAGGGTTCGCGAGCGCATCGTCGCGCGGCAACGCAAACGGCTCCTCGCCGGGACGGTCGCGGCCCGCGCCAGCCGAGACCTGCTCGCCGCGTTGCTCGGGATGCTCGCCGCGATTTGCCCGTGGCGCTGCGAAAAAACGGTTGAACGATTCGTCGAAGGTCGCGCGGTCGGCTTCGTCCTTGATCAATGCCGCCGCCAGCGCCTCGTGCATCCGCGCGCGCTCGAGCCCGACGGCCGCGACCGCGTTCATCGCATCGATCGATTCCGCAACCGAGATTCTGACGCCGGCGGCTCGCAGCGCGGCGATGAAGCGGACGAGCTGATCGCGAAGCCGGGCCATCTAGCAACGTCGCGGATTCATCGCGTACGCGGCGCGAGCGCCGAGGCTTTCGACTCGACCTTGGCGCGATCGTCCTCGTGCTTGAGCAGCACGCCCAGCGCCGTGCGCACCGCGTCGGTATCCAGTTCGCGCACGCCCAGGCGCACCAGCGCGTGCGCCCAGTCCAGGGTCTCCGCAATCGACGGGGGCTTGCGAAGTCCGAGTTTGCGGATCGCGCTGACAAAACGCGCCGCCTCGGCCGCCAGCTTCGCGTCGAGCTCGGGCACCTTGAGCTCGATGATTTTTCGCTCCTGCTCGGCGCCCGGAAAATCGATGAACAAATGCAGGCATCGGCGGCGCAGCGCCTCCGACAGTTCGCGCGCGCGATTCGATGTCAAAATCACCGCCGGCCGTTCGTGGGCCTTCAACGTTCCCAGTTCGGAAACAGTTATCTGGAAGTCGGAAAGCAATTCCAGCAGAAAGGCCTCGAACTCCTCGTCGGCTTTGTCGATCTCGTCGATCAACAACACGACCCGGCTCGGCGCGGTGATCGCCTTGAGCAGCGGACGCTCGAGCAGGTAGTCGCGCGAGAAGATGTGCTCGCTCAGTTCCTCCCATCGCAGCCCCTGCTGCTCGCCGGCCTGCATGCGCAAAAGTTGTTTCTGATAGTTCCATTCGTACAGCGCGCGCGCCTCGTCGAGTCCTTCGTAACATTGGAGCCGGATGAGCTCGGTGTGGAGGATTTCCGCGATCACCTTGGCGACTTCGGTCTTGCCCGCGCCGGCGGGACCCTCTATCAGGAGCGGCTTTTCGAGCGCGAGCGCCAGGAAGATCGCCGTCTCGACGCGCTCGTTGGTGACGTAGCGGGCGCGCTTGAGGCCGTCGGAGATCTGTTCGCGCGTCAGCATCATCTTCAATTTCCCTCGACTCCGCGTCCGCTCCGCCTCGGGGCGCCTACGACGCTGCGCTCGGAAGCGCCCACTTCGTGTCTTCGCCTGCCTTCAGCGGCGATTGATCTTCGGGGCGCGGCGGCGCTCCAGAAAAATCCGCGCGCGATGCTTGAGGCCGTCGCGCTCGTCGCGCGGAGTCGCACGCACCTCTTCGGTGTAGGCCGCCAGCTCCACGCACAGCCGCTCGACGTCAACTCCGCCGCGCGCGGGCTTCATGTCGTCGAGCGCGAGCATCGCCTGCGACATCAAATTGATCGACGCCTGCCGTCCGCCGCGTTCGAAGCGCAGATGGAGCGCCGCGGCGATCTGATTGAAAGCGACGATGAGCGCCTGCAGATCGTTGTCGTTGCCGGCCGCGTGCGACGCCGTCTCGAACATCTCGGCCGCCTCGAAATACGCACCCCGATTGAATGCCGCGATCGCATCGCCTAACGATGCCGGTGGGGAATAGTCACTCACTGGAACCTGGAAAACTACAACTGCTCTTTTTCCTCGACCGCGCGATACTCGGCCTCGCCCAGCGCCTGCGCCTTGCGCGAGCCGTAACGCTCGTAAAGATCGAACAGGCTCGATTTATGCGGCCGCACCTTGCCCAGCGGGCACTTCTGCCATTCGTCGAGCGACTCGTCGCAATAGCCCATGCGATTCTCGCCGCACTTGGGCTGCAGGAATACGCCGATTTCCGGCAGCACGCGCTTGATTTCTGCGCGCATCATCGCGACCATCCGGCGGATTTCCCACTGCGCGCGCACGCACAGGCGCAGATCGCAAATGTGCAGCATCTCGGCGAAATTTACCATCACGTGAAAATTCGTCGGCGCGGCGTTGGGCAGCACGAAGCGCGCATCCTCGGCTGGAATCCCGGCTTTCAGCGCCTTCGTGTAGAGTTCGGACGTCTTGGAAAGCAAATCGGAGAATTCACTCTCCAGCCCCGCGCGCGACCACGAATCCGGCAGCACGAAGGCGAGCTTGTCCCGCTTGAATTTCACATAGCGCTGACTCTGCTGCTCGAAGCTGATTCCGATCCGATGGCGGACGAACTGATGCGACAGCGAGCGCGAGACGTTCGCGATTCCGAACCAGAAAACGATTTGTTCCAGCGGAGAAGCGTGGCCGGTCTTCAGCCGCTCGATGATGAACTCGCGAATCTTCTGGTGGGTAATTTTCTCGGATTTGATCTTGTCCCAGACTTCGATTGGCGTGTCGGAGGAATAGCAGGTGCGAAACGCCGCGTAGAGTTTTTCGAGCGGCTGCTGGGCGTAGTCGATCAACTTGACTTGCATTTTTGCCTGATTTTCCACGCGATCCCCTTCCCTCAAATGGCCGGGCGCTTGACGCCACCACTCCTTTCTAATCTTATTCCACGTCGCGGTGCGACTGCATCAGGCGCTTTTGCTCTTAATCCACAACACGTTTCGATTGCGCTAGTCGCGCCAAACTGCGAGATTGCCTGTTTAAAGCCGCCATGTCCGCCGTTTCGATAATCGACGCCATCTATCGGCACTTCCTGAAGCGATACCTGTTTGCCCGCGATGCCGAGCGTGCGCATCGGATGACACTGCGGATGCTTGCGGCGTTGCCGGCTCTTCAGGCGCCGCGGGACAGGCCCGAGCTCGGAACCAAGCTGTGGGGAATCGATTTCCCAAACCCGATTGGGCTGGCGGCCGGGATGGACAAGGACGCCGTCGCGGTCCACGGGTGGGTGACGCTCGGATTCGGCTTTGCAGAGTTGGGAACGATTACGCCGCGCCCGCAGGCGGGAAATGAAATACCGCGGCTATGGCGCGTGCCCGCACGCCGCGCGCTTATCAACCGGCTCGGGTTTCCCAGCGAAGGGATGGAGGCGGTCGCACCGCGAATCGAGCGGATTCGCAAGGCCGGGATTTTGATTCCTCTCGCGCTCAACTTCGGGCCGAACAGCGACACGCCGCCCGAGGGGATTGCCGCTGACTACACTGCCCTGATGGAACGGCTCGGGCCGCTGGCCGATTTCATCGTTATCAACTTGAGCTCGCCGAATACGCCCGGGCTGCGCAACTGGCAATCGCCGAGGAAGATGAGCGAGCTTTTCGCGGCGATACGCGAGCATACCGGCAAGTTGCCACACCCGCCGCCCGTGCTGGTGAAAATCTCGCCCGACCTGGAACGCAATGAGCTGTTTCGAATTTGCGAAACCGCGCTCGCGCTGGGCGTGGACGGAATCGTCGCGGGCAACACTACCGTCGCTCGCGAGGCCGTCGGCGTCTCGTCGCCGCACCCGGGCGGACTCAGCGGCCGTCCGATCCTGATTCGCGCGCGCGAGGTGATCCGCGACATCTATACGCACACCAACGGGAAAATCCCGATCATCGGCGTCGGAGGAATCGCCCGCGCCGAGGATGCGTGGTTGCACATCCGCGCCGGCGCCTCGCTCGTCGAGCTTTACACCGCGCTCGTCTATGAGGGCCCCGGCCTGGTCATCAGAATGAAATCGGGACTGGCGGGCTTGCTCCGTCGGGGCGGATTTCGTTCTATTAGCGAAGCGGTCGGAATCGACAGATAGGTCCCTGTGTGGCGGAGGCGATTTGAACCAGGAAAAAACTGCCAGCGCCGAGGACAAAACAGAGTTGATCGTCGATGCGCGATGGCTGCGCGAGCATCGCGATGACACCAGTCTGATCCTTGTCGATACGCGACCCGTCAAGGATTTTCACGCCGGACATCTAAGCGGCGCGCGACACTTCGATCCTTTCCCGTTTCATCATACTGATACGTCCGAGCGCGGCATCGCGGAGTTCGGCGCGCAGCTCCAGTGGATATTTTCGGCGCTCGGAATCACCGGCCGCAAGACCGTCGTGTTTTACGAGAATGAATCCGGAATGCGCGCGGCGCGAGGCCAGTGGGCGCTCGAATACGCGGGACATCCAAAGGCCCGGATGCTCGACGGCGGACTCAAGGCGGCGGCCGGTGAAACGTTGACAACCAAGGTTGACAAGTTCGCCGCCACGGACTTCGGGCCGAGTCCGCGGGCGGAAATTCTCGCGACATATACCCATCTGCTTGACCGAATCGGGCGTCCCGACGTGCAAATCTTCGACGTTCGCAGCGATGAGGAATACTTCGGCGAACGCGTGCGTGCGAAACATGGCGGCGCGATTCCGGGCGCGTTCCATCAGGACTGGAGCGCCGCGCTCGCGGCCGATGGAACCGTGAAATCGCCCGCCGAGCTGCGCGCGCAGTTCGAAGCCATCGGCCTCGATCCCGCTGCCGAGGTAGTGACGTACTGCCAGGGCGGATACCGCGCCGCGCATGCCTACATCGCGCTCAAGATTGCGGGCTACACGAAGGTGAGAAATTATCTCGGGTCGTGGGCGGAATGGGGAAACCGCGACGACCTGCCGATAGAGCATCCGCGGCGCAAATAGCGGGACGCGGCGCAAGCCCGATCTCCCGGTGGGATTCATCCATCTGCCGTATGAGGCGCGCCAGGCCGGGCGGCATCGGAGCCTGCCCAGCATGGCGCTTGCGACGATGGAGAATGCGGTGCGCATCGCGATCGCCGCGACCGCGCGCTCGGCAAGGTGACTCGCGGCTGCGCGCTTACTTGATTGCGACCGCGTTGGGGGGGCGAGGCGATGCCGCCCTCCAGATTCATCGGCACCGACACGAGCATGAATTCGTAACGCTTGACGGCGGTGCGCTGCCTCGGGCGAGTCAAAAATCAGAAGGACAAGGATGGCGAGGTTTGCAGGGGCCGAAACCTTTCGATTCGATGCGGCGTATTATTTATGATAATTAACACGCGGTAAGATTTGGACCGGACCGCCGGGAAGGGGCTCGAATGGCGACAGAGCAAGGCATCGGACTATCGTTCTCCAGGCGAACTGCGCTCAAGAACGTCGTTCGGCTGATTCCCGCCGTTATGATTATCGCGGTGACGCTTAATGCGTTGTCATGCGGAGGCTCAGGACTGCTGTCGTCGGCCGGTTCCGGTTCCGGCTCTCCGACTGCCACTCCGACGACTGGTACGGGAACGTTTGCGTTCGTGACCAACTTCGGTGTCGGCGAGGTGTCGGCGTTCACCCGCGACACCACGACCGGCGTGCTCACGTCGAACGGGAAGCCGGTGTCTGCGGGCGCGCCTCGCGGGCCGCGAGGCGTGGTCGCGTCGCCCGACGGCAGCTATCTGTACGTCGCGAATATCAACGACGACAATATCTACGAGTACTCGATCAATTCTGACGGGACGCTGACGAAGCTGGCGTCCGGGAGCAACGGCACTGGGACCCAACCCGATGAACTTGCGATCAATTCCGACGGATCGTTGCTGTGGGTGACGGGCAAGGCAGGGACGATTAAGAGCTACCAGGTTAACACTTCGGGAGACCTTTCGGGACAGATCATTTTCCCGGCGACCAGCACGACCTCAGGCGGAGGATTGCAAACTCCCTTCGGTATCGCGGTGCATCCGACGCTGAATGTGCTGTACGTGTCGGATTCGGCGACTGGGAATGTCTACGCGTTCAATTATGACACCACCACGACACCACCCACCGGGGTGCTCTCGCAGAACTCTGCGCCGCAGCATAGTTTGGACACTACCGCGAATGCGGCTTTCGGGATCGCAATCGATTCGGGGGGCGATGCACTGTTCATCGCGGATCAGGGGAACGGCGACGTATCGTCGTTTTCGATCGCCCCGACGGGCGCGGCGGTTCCGGGCGCACTTACACCCTATGCCTACTTCCCGAACAGCAGCGCAACCGACGGGCCGGTGGGAATCGGAATCGGGGGAGGGTACCTGTTCACGGCCAACTCCAGCGGTGACTCGATCTCGTCGTTCATTGTCACCGACTTAACCCTGACCACGCCGCCGGCCCTGGTGACGGGCTACAGCGGGGCCACGGGGTTGGTGGTGGATCCGCTGAACATGTTCGTTTACACCACGAACTTTTCGAACAACACCGTCGGGCAGGCAATTATTGAAGGCAGCACGTGCACGATCCAGCTATGCGCGGGTAAGTCGATATCGACCGCCAGCGGTCCGTTTGGGATCACGCTCGCGCAGTGACGCGCCAGGGATCCCGGTTCCGAGGTAAAGATCAGGATTGTGGGATGGGCTTGGGGGCCGGCGCGGATTCGGCGGCGGCTTTGGCAGCTATCGCCGCGGCTTTTGCTTCCGCCTTCTCCTGAGCCGCCTTCTGGCGCAACTGCGTGAGCATCGCGCGCAACATGCCGGGATTGACCGGCTTCTTGAACAGCGCGCCCTCGAGACCGCGCAGGCGCGAGCGCTTCAGGATGTGATCCTTGTCGTAGTAGTAGGCGGTCATGAGGATTACCGGCAACTGCGGCATCTCTTCCTTGACCTTGAGATAGAAATCGTAGCCGTCCATCTCGGGCATCACGACGTCGGAGATAACCGCGTCGAGCTTGACGTTGCGCAGGATTCCAAAGGCGGCCGACGGACGCGTGGCGCAATGGACGATACATTTTTCGGCGCGCAGCAGGTCGGCGAGCGAATTGACGACGGCGCTATCGTCGTCGAGCACCAGCACCGACATCCCTCTCAAGGGAGATTGTTCGGTCAGATGCGGCGCGTCATCGGGGCGCGCCTGCACGTTTGCATCTTCGCGCGGGGCAAGATCGGCCATCCGCTTTCCGGCCAGGTAGTCGCGCGTCTCGTACTCGCCCTTGCGGGCCACCTCGTCGAGGCGGCGCACGATGGCCTGCACGCGCTCGATGGAATTTCGAATTGAGTTGAGGCGTTCGTTCTCGACAACTTTTTCGGGTTCGCTGAGCCGCGTCTCGAAGCGTTGCGAGAGCAGTTCGATATTGTTGGTGATCGATTCGAGCGGATTGTTGATCTCGTGGGCGAGGCTGACCGCGATTTCGCCGGCGGTTGCGAGTTGCTGCGCACGGCGCATGCGCCGGATGTCGCGGGCGAAGCCGATCGTTCCGACTTCGAGGCCCTCGGCGTTGTAGATGAGCGCGCCGGAGATCATGACCGGGATGAGTTCGCCGGCCTTGTTGCGGAACTCGGTCTCGAAGCCGGCGATTCGGCCCGTCTCGGTCGACTCGCGCAGCGCTTTCATCACGCGGCGCGCTTCTTCGATCGACGGATAGATGTGGGTGCAGTTCTGGCCGATGATCTCCTGCGAGCTGTAGCCGAGGCTGGTTCGCGCGCCGTCGTTGTAATAGGTGACAATGCCGCTTTTATCGACGGCAATTATGATGTCCGGCGAGCTCTCGATGAGACGCTGGAAATATTTTTGATCGAGCGGCAATGTCGTTAATCCTGATTCCTTGATGAATTCAGTCGAGCCGGATTATTTCGCGGCGCGGAGCCGGAATTTAGGCATCGATACTTCATCGCTGAGCTTTTCGAACGTCACCTCGACCGGCATCCCGCACTTGATGTCATGCGGCTCGACGCCGAGCAGGTTCGACACGAATTTGCATCCCTCCTCGAGCTCGACGACGACGACGGCGTAGGGAACCTTGCCGGCGAAGCCCGGGTGATAGACCTGATGCATGATATTGAAGCTGAAGATTTCACCGCGTCCGCTGACCGGGACCCATCGCGAGGCAGTCGAGTTGCACTTGGAGCAAAGATCCTCGGCGGGGAACCGGAGCTTCCCGCAACCGTCGCATTTTTGGACCATCAGGCGTCCGGCGCGCGCGCCGTCGAAAAACTCGCGCATCTCGGGGGTGATGGCGGGGATGGGTTTGCTGAATTCTGGCATCGCAATTCTACTTATCGGTTTAGACGAATTGGCGGCTGGAATGATTGAAACACGCTACATCACACCACAAGCAATGACAGCGCGCTCCGCGGCTATTCTTATGGCTGCGATCCCAATACGAGGGTGGAATGAGTAGCAAGGATACCGCCGTTGCCGGAAACAAGTCCAACGTCGTGTTTTGGCGCCTGGCGCCGCCCCCCATCACCACGTATCTGCACGATTGCCTCTGCGACCGGAGTCATCCCCCACATATAGAAGGAACTGAGCTGACCGCCGCCGGTATTGACGGGGAGCGAGCCGCCAGGACCGATAGCGCCGCCGGCAACGAACGGGCCGCTTTCGCCTTTTTTGCAAAAGCCGTAATCCTCGAGCGTGACGAGCACCGTAAAAGTATAGCAGTCGTAGAGTTCGCAGAAATTGACGTCGGCGACCTTGATTCCCGCCATCTTGAAGGCGGTATCCCTGGCGATCGGCGCGCCGGAGAGCAGCGTTTCGAGCGGATCGCGACCGGGATGACCCTGCCCCATCCCTAATATATAGACGGGCGGGCGCTTCAAATTCTTCGCGCGCTCGGCCGAGGTTACGATAACCGCCAGACCGCCGTTGGAAACCAGGCAGCAATCGTACAGATGGAACGGCTCAACCACCCATCGCGAGGCATGATAATCGGCCATCGACATGGGAGTGTCGTGAAACTGAGCGGCGGGATTCAGGTTGGCCCAATTGCGCTCGGACACCGCGACCGCGCCGAGATGATCGTTGGTGGTCCCGTAGCGATACATATGGCGCTGGGCGACGAAGGCATAATGGGCGTTGACGCCGAACAGGCCGTAGTGCGCGTCGAGACCCTGGGCGAAGCCGTAGAAAGCGGCCGAGCCGCCATCGCTGCCCTTGTTGGGCGAGGGCGGACGCAGGGGAGCGTCGGCGAATACGCACGCGACGACCTCGGCCATGCCGGCGTCAATAGCCTGCGCGGCATGCATGATCATCGCGGCGGCGGTCGCGCCGCCGAGGTTCATCGTCGCGGTCAGGCGCAAATCGCGCAGGCCCATCGCATGCTGGAGCGACGACGAAGCCATCGGATTGTTCAACCAGGTGATTCCGGGGTTGACGAGCAGGCCGTCGACGTCGGCGCGCTGGAGGCCGGCGTCGTCGAGGGCGAGATTGACGGCCTCGGCGGCGAAGCCGATCGGTCCGGGATGGTCGAAGTTTTTACCCATCCGGGTCTGGCCGAGCCCGGCGATAGCGCATTTAGCTCTTAAAGACATGGCGCCTACTCTTACGCTTTTTCGAGGGCGGCATCCAGCGCGCGGGGCGCGGGCCGTGCACCTGAGAACATTGTATCGGTATTAACCGGGCAACGTCCTAACAATTACGGCATCGCGGCCGAGGGGGGTTGGTTTATCAGCACCGGGTTCGTATTCTAATAGGTCGGTTGCGAAGGCTCGCAGCTTGAATCTACAATTAAACTCGGGAGATTGACGAATGGCCGATCCGCTTAGCTTCGAGGCGCTGGCGAGCAGCGAGCATGTGCTGTCCAGCGCGGAAAACTTTGTTCTCTACGTGCTGCTCGAGGCGGTGGCCCGGGGCGCGGGCGGCGGCGGGCGAGTACCGCTCAACCTTGGCGTGGTAATAGATCGCTCGGGCTCGATGTACGACGAGCGGCGGCTGGAATTCGTCGTCGAGGCGGTCAAGTTCCTGGCCGACAACCTGACCGCCGACGACAAGGTCTCGATAGTCGCGTTCGCCGACAAGGCGAAGGTGATCATCACGCCCGAGGCGGCGCGGGATCAGAGCGCGATCAAACGCGCGATCGACGATATCGATCTGCTCGAAATCGGCGGCGGCACGCAGATGGCGCTCGGGATGCGCGCGGCGATCGACGAGGTCAAGAAAAATCTGAGCGGCGATTGCCTCAATCGCGTGCTGGTGCTGACCGACGGCCAGACCTACGAAGAGACCGCATGCATCGATCTGGTCGAGAAAAACCGCGACCAGATTTCGTTCTCGACGATGGGTGTGGGCGTCGAGTTCAACGAGAAACTTTTGCAGCGCCTGTCGCAGGACTCCAACGGCAAATATCATTTCATCGGCGACCCGGCTGAGATTCCCGGTATCTTCGAAGACGAGCTGCAGGGACTGCGCTCGGTGAGTTTGCGCAACGGGCGAATCGAGGTGACGCTGTCGCAGGGCGTGCAGGTGCGCGAGGCTTTTCGCGCCTCGCCGGAGATTTACGTGCTCGGCACTCCGCTGGTCGGCGAGGATCGCAAAATCGGCTACGAGATAGGCGACTTGCAGGCGGGCGTGCCCGGTTCCGTGCTGCTGACGCTGGTGCTGCCGCCGCGCAAGCCGGGGCAGGTCAGAATTTTGCAGAGCACGTTCCATTACGAAGTGCCGGGCGGCGCCGAATCCACCGTCGCCTGCGATCTCGCCGTCGATTACACGCTCGATCGCACGCTAACCAGCAAGCGCAACGGCCGCGTGATGAACCTGGTGGACCAGGTTTCGATTGCGAAGCTGCAGGCGAAGGCCGAAGAGGAGTTGAAGGCGGGCAACGTCGATCGCGCGACTCGCCTGCTCGGCAACGCGCTGCAAGGCACGCAGCGGATGGGCAACGTCAAGGCGACGCAGGCGCTCGCGGGCTTGCTGGATCAGATCAAGAAGACCCAGACGCTGCAGACCAAGGCGGCCAAGACCACCCTGCTGCAAGCGCAGGCGGTGGTGCGCAAGACCCAGATGCTCGATCCGGAAGCGTTGAAGGATTTTCAGAAGTCCGATTAGTGTATCGAGTGAAAGTCAAGAAAGTGAAAAAGTGAATTTTTTTGGTGAACGGCACAGGACGGATACTTCGAACTCACCTGCGAGGGCTTAGACCATGATCAAATGCGGCGAATGCGGCTACGAAAACATGGACGGACTTGATTACTGTGACGGATGCGGCGCGAAGCTCGCCGCCGCCGCTGCGGCTGCTCCTGCTGCAGCTCCTGCCGCTGCGGCTCCTGAAGCAGCTCCCGCCGCAGCCCCTGCTGAAAGTAGCGACGCGAACGCGGCGCCTGCGGCCGCGGCCGGGGTGGAGGCTCCGACTGCCGAAGTGCCCAAGTCGGAAGCGCCCACCGGTGAGATCAAGCCGGAGGCCGCGCCCGAGAGCGCGTCGCCAGCTCCAACCGCGGCTGCCGCAGGCGCGCCGTTCAAGGCGAAGCTGTCGTTGGTTCGCGGTGGACGCAAGGGCCAGGAATTTCCGCTCGAAGAGGGCAACAACCTGGTGGGCAGATGGGATCCCGAGACGGGATCATTTCCGGAAGTGGATCTCGACGCCGACGATCCCGAAGCCAAGATCTCGCGCAAGCATGCGTTGATTCGAATCGACGGCGGCAAGATCACGATCGAGGACATCGGCAGTCTCAACGGCACCTACGTGAATCGTCAGCCGCGCCTCTCGCCGGGCAGTCCGGTCGAGCTCAAGTCGGGCGACGAGGTGATCATCGGGAAAACGTTCCTCAAGCTGGTGGTAGAAACGATATCTTGACCGCCATCCCCTCCAGTCGCGCCCGGACGTACGCCAAGTGCGCGGAAGTTGAAGAGGGTCATAGACAATCGCCATGAATGCGGGCGAGGCACTCACCGAGGGCCATCTTCTCGACGGTCGTTATCGCGTCAAGAAGGTGCTCGGCGTCGGCGGGATGGGACGCGTGTACCTGTCCAACGACACGCGCCTGGCGAACCGGCCGGTCGCGGTCAAGGAGATGGTCGTCGGCGACGGTATCCAGGAGAAAAAAGCGATCGAGGACTTCACGCGCGAGGCCAATGTGCTCGCGCGGCTGTCGCATCCGGGCATCCCAACGTTGATCGATCATTTCGCCGAGAACTCGCGCCATTACCTGGTGATGGAATTCGTCGCGGGCGGCGATTTGCAGCACGTGCTCGACAAGCTGGGGCCCAAGGGCAAAGTCGCCGAGGACAAGGTGCTGAGGTGGGCGCGCCAGATGCTCGACGTGCTCGATTTTCTGCACGGGCAGAAGCCGCCGATAATTTATCGCGATCTGAAGCCGGGCAATATCATGATCGACAAGGATGGCCGCGCGATGCTGATCGATTTCGGAATCGCGCGCTTCCTGCCACCGGGCGGACGCGGCACGCAAATCGGCTCGGTCGGCTACGCGCCGCCCGAGCAGTACATGGGCAAGGTCGAGCCGCGCTCGGATATCTACTCGCTGGCCGCCACGATGCATCATCTGCTGACTGGCCGCGATCCGCAGCTCGAGCCGCCGTTCAGCTTTCCGCCGCTGCGCGCGCTGGCGCCTGAAATTTCGGTCAAGACCGCAGACGCCGTGATGCGTGCGCTCGAGCAGGACATGACCAAGCGGCCCGCGTCGGCAAAGGAGATGCGGCGCGAGCTGCCCGAGCCGCTACCCGAGAGCCGGTCGGGGCGATTGGATGCCAGCGGGGGACCGGCGGGCGCGCCGAGCCCGAGTTCCCAGCTATCAACCGTTGTGCTGAACAATTCAGATTCGAATGCGCCGGCGTCGCCACCCGCGCGGGCGCCCGCGCGGTCGCGCTCGACACCGTGGAAGTCGGCGGTATCAAGGCCGGCTGCGCCGGCGTCCACGATGCCGACGATCGTGCTGAACGAGCCGGTCGGAGAAAATACCAAGATCGGCGCCGCCGCGGGCATCGGCACGGCGGCAAAGATCGTCGCGCCGCAAATCAGAAAAGCGATCGAACTCACCGGCAAGGCGCGCAGCCTGATCGAGCGGCGGCTCAAGGCGCGGCTGTCCGCGATGGCGCCGAGCGCTGCGCCGAGCCCGTCATCGACGGCCAAGACCAGAGAACTGAAACCGTCTGCGGCCGCGTCGTCGTACGCGCCGCGGAGAGAAGCGACGAGCGAATCGGAGCCGGCTGACACGAAATCGCGGACCGGGTCGCGCAATTATTCGCCGCCAATTTCGACCGGCCCAGGTTCCGGCGGATTGTTCGGAGACCATAATGCCAACGGCGCCGATGTATCCGCCGCGCCGGCGCGGCTGGTCTCGCGCAGCGAAGAAATCGAGTTCGGCATTTTTGGGATGCGCACTTTGATCGGGCGATCGCAGGACGCCGCCGACAAACTCGACATCGATCTGAAGAAGCTCGCGCACGGAGGGGATCGCGTCTCGCGGCGCCATGCCGAGATAGTCCTGCGCGGGGCAGACTACTTCATCCGCGATCTCGGCAGCCTTAACGGCACGTACATCGCGGGGCGCGGCCGGTTGGGGCGCGACCAGCTCTACAAGTTAAAAGATCGCGACCAGGTGGTGCTTGGTAGTGCTATACTGCAGTTTCGGAGGGGCTAGCTGCGCATGATCACCTGTCCCGAATGCGGCCAAGAGGCATTGGACGGCGCCAAGTTCTGCGATCGATGCGGCCAAGGGCTGTCCAAGGCGGCCGCATCCGCATCGCAGTCGCCGACGCGGCCGACGCCGCTGACGGCGGGAACGTCTTTGAAGGGCGGGATCGAGATAGTCGGGTTAACGGGTCAGACGTCGATCGAAAATCGCTATCGCGCAAAACGCATCCGGGACGGCAAAACGGAATCGATCGCATTGCGCGAGCGCCTCGGCCCGCAACCGTCGGCAGAATCGGCAGAAGTTGTCGATGAAGCTCCGCATCCGGCGGCGCCGCCCGCGCCGCGTCCCGAGGATCCCAATGCCCCGAGCGCCAAAACCGCGGAACTCAGACCGGCGGTTGCGCAAGCCAACGGGACCGCGCCGCCGCCGCAGCTGCACGCCTCGAGTTCGCGGGCGGGAGAGTCGGCGAGCGCGAACGCGTCGGGGGAAGGCGTCCAGTCGGCGGCCGATTTCAGCGCCGATCCAAGTCCCGCTTCCACCGTGATGGCCGGGGGCGCGGCGAATTCATCCGCGGATGAAGCGACCGAAGCAGCGATCGCGGCAATCGCAACCGAAGCTCAACCCAATCCCGAGAGCGACGACGGGGCGCACGAGGATGCGGCGGCGGCGAGCGGCGAGGATCTCGGTGAAGTCTTCGGACGCGTGCTCGCCTTGTCACAGACGATCAACCATCCCGCCTTTCAGCGCGCGACCGAAGGGTTTGCTGAAAAGGGCCGCGTGTACCTGGTTTACGCCGACGAGGAACTCAAGGGGCTTCTGCGCGGTTGCGGGAAAATGACCGAGACGGAGGCGATCGCGGCAGCCATCCAGGTCTGCCAGGCGATTTCGTTTGTGCATCGCCGGGCTCTGCGGCTGAACGACATCTGCCCGGAATCGGTTTCCGTTGCCCCCGACGGCCGGCTCAAGCTCACGGGCCTGGACTACGTCAGCAACGACAATGAGCTTCAGGGTGAGCCAATTTTCAACGACGGCTACACGGCGCCGGAGATCTATCGCGGCAAAAAGGTGGACAAGCGCGCGGATATTTTTTCCGCCGGCGCGATCCTCTACACGTGGCTCACGGGCGCAAGGATTCCGAGCGAGAGCTGGCGCGAAGAGGCGGGTCAGGTTCAGTTCTATCCGCCGCATGTCGTTACACCGCGGCTGGAGAATGCGATCCGCCGCGCGATCGCTTTCAGTCCCGCCGACCGCTGGCCCACCATCGACGAGTTCAAGGCCGAGCTGATCGCGCTGGGTGGCGCGATCCGGCTGCGCGCGGCCGCGATGACCGATGTAGGCCGCGTGCGCGAGCATAACGAAGACTCGGTGCTGGCGGTCGAGTATACGCGCGAGTCGATGATCGATCCGGCGCAGAGCCATTTGTATGTCGTTGCCGACGGGATGGGCGGCGCGGAGGCGGGCGAAGTCGCTTCTGCAATTGCCGTCCAAACGATCCGGAGTTACATTGAATCCCGGCTCGAGGGCGCAGGTGGCGATGCTACCAACGGTGCGGAGCTGCTGACAGCCGCGCTCGAGGAAGCAAATTCCAGGATTATCGAATATGTGGCCAGCCATCCGGAGTCTCGCGGAATGGGTTCCACGGGCGTGTGCGCGTTGGTCGCGCCACCGGATGCGGCCGTGGCCTGGGTCGGGGACAGCCGCGGATATCTGATGGAAGGCGCGACGCTTCGCCAGGTCACAAAGGATCACTCACTGGTGCAGCGGCTGGTCGAAATCGGGCAGATAACTGCCGAGGAAGCGCACACGCACGAGCACAAGAACGTGATCACGCGCTCGCTCGGTGCGCGCCAGAGCGGACCGGCGGGGGCGGAGGCGGTCTCGCTCAGGCTGAAACGCGGGGACAAGCTGATGCTCTGCAGCGACGGGTTGACGGCGCACGTCGATGACCGTCAGATCCATGACATTCTGGGGCGCAATTCCGATCCCTTCGACGCGGCGCGCGAATTGATCGTCGCGGCAAACGCCGGCGGGGGTACCGACAACATTTCCGTGATCGTAGTCTATGCAAGCTAGGTGCGAACGACGCGCCGGCGATTAACGATGTCCACCTCGCCAAAAGATTCATCGCAGCCGCTGCCCGGACCGCTCGAGCCCGGCACCGTGCTGCAGGGCCGCTACGCAATCGAGCGACTGCTCGGCGGCGGCGGGATGGGGATGGTCTATCTGGCGCACGACCAGCGCCTGGCGAACCGCCCATGCGCGATCAAGGAGATGGTCGATCACTTTATCGATCAGGCGCAGCGGATCGAGGCCAACGAATATTTCGCGCGCGAAGCCGACACGCTCGCGCAACTGAAACATCAGGCGATTCCCGCGATCACCGACCGCTTCGAACTCGCCAACCGCCATTACCTGGTGATGGAGTACGTCGAGGGACGCAACCTCGAGGAGGAACTCGCTGCGCGGGGCGAGCCGCTGCCCGAGGGGCTGGTGATCGATATCGCGCGCCAGTTGTGCGACGTGCTCGCGTATCTGCACGGGCTGGCGCCGCCGATAATCTACCGCGACATGAAGCCGTCCAACGTGATGATCCATCCGAAAGGGCGGGTCGTGTTGGTGGACTTTGGAATCGCGCGGCTGTTCAAGGCGGCGCGCAAGGGCACCATGATCGGCACGCTCGGCTTCGCACCGCCGGAGCAGTACCAGGGCCTGGTCGATCCCCGCAGCGACATCTACTCGCTGGGCGCAACGTTGCATTACGTGCTGACCGGCCGCGATCCTGAAAAGTTTCCGCCCTTCAGTTTCCCGCCGGTTCACGAGCTGCGCCCGGCCGTGTCGAGCAACCTGGCCGGCGCCATCGACGCGGCGCTTGCATACGAAGTAAACGGGCGGCCCGGGCGCGTCCAGGAATTTCGCGACATGATGCTCTACGGGCGCGGACTTCCGCTCGACAGCGGTAGCCTGAGCTCGACGAGCGGAACCGGCGACCTGTCGCAGGTCCAGCGGCTCGGTTACGAGGATGAACCGATCGTTTATCGCAAGCCGCGCAGCCGGTTGAGCCGCTCGATCGGTCTGGCGATTTTTCTGATGGTGCTGGCGGGAGCGGCGTTCGGCGGGACGTACATTTATTCAAGCCCGGAACTCCAGCTGCGGCTCGGACTCAAGCCTCTTTTCGACGGACTGCCGTGGAAGCATGAGGAGTTGCTGGCCAAGGCCCGCGAGCATCCGCTCGAATTCTCGCAGATGACGCTCGCGCTCTCGACGCGCGAGGGCGCCGCGCTGGCGCCGCCGCAGGCGCAGTTCAACGACACCGATCTGACCAACGCGCGCTACCTGAAGTGGACCGCAACCTTCAAGAACCTGCTCGCGGGGCTTGAAGGGCGCGACGAAAAAGTCGAGGCGCGCTTTTACGATCCCAGCGGACTTCAGATCGCGTCCAGCGACACCAATATTTTTGTCGGGCCCGCTCAGAAAACCGCCGACTTCACCGGCGTGGCGTTGATGCCGACGATGACCGACAAGGCGCCCGGCACTTACAAAGTGGCGCTCTATTCGGACGACAAGATGCTCGCGCAGGAAGCCTTCATCGTTAACCAGGACGTGAGCGCGAGGAACGCGGCGGCCGCGAGCGAGGCGGCGGCTGCGGCGGCGGCGAAAGAAGAGGAGCGCAAGCGCGACGAAGAAGCGCGCAAGCTCGCGATGATCGATGAGCGCCGCGCCAAGCCCTTGCAGCTTCGCAGCATCGACTTTCTCAACACCACCAAGACCGGTACCGCGCTCTCGGGCGCGACCGAATCTTTCGCCGTGTCGAAGGTGCTGTTCGTCGGCTGGGAGGCCAAGTTCGACAACCGGCTCTACAAGCTGGAGCCCGGCCAGTACCGCGTCGATGCGGCGTACATCGGGCCGGACGGCCGCACGCTGGGCAGCGTCAATGATTTTCAGCCCGTCTCGCCCAGTATGAAGACGGTGACGTTCAGCGGACGCGTCGGCAACTCGCGCGGCGGCGCGTTTCTGCCGGGTATCTACACGGTTAATTTTTATTTGAACGGCCAATATTTCGGCGCGAAAAAATTCGAAGTGCTCGCCGACGCCGCCGGACCATACGCGACGTATCCGGGCGGCAACGGCGCGATCGGCAGCTCGATGGGTGGCAGTTCGGCGTCCTCGGGCAGCATGCTCGGGCCGACGATCGCCACCGGCACCATCAGCGGTCTTCGCAGCGGCGGCAATCCCGAGATGGAGCTTAGACTGCGTCCGCAGCCCAACAACTTCCTGCACGGCGAGCTCGTAATTCATCAGTCACGCTTTGGAATGGCGCCGATCGATGGATACGTCCGCGGGACCCTTTTGAGTTTTTCGGTCGAATACGGCATCGAGACGTATTACTTCGAAGGGCAGCGCCGGAGCGATCAGATCAGCGGCCATTTCGAATCGACGCCGTCGGGAGAGCGCGGCACCTGGACCGCCCAGGCGAACTGAGCAGGGGTGACCCCTGCACCGCAGGGCTGAGCCCTGCACCCAGTATTAAGGCCGCCCGCCGTTGGCGGGCGCGGCCTTGTTAGAACTGGTCGCACATCACGATCGACATCGCTTTGACGGATTTGCGCTTGAACCTGCCCCCAGCACGCGCAATGCTGGGAGTACATCATGGCGAGTAATGTTTCCCGCGAAAAACTTCTCTTCTATGCGGCCGCCGGCGCGCTTGGCGGCTTGGCCGCCTGGGGGCTGTCAGAGCCAATTCTCGGCATCCGCTGGGTTTATGGCCGCGATATCCTGTTCGGTGCGCTGATCGGCGCACTAATCAGCGCGTTTCTCGCCTCGATCGAAACGCTCAGCGTAGGCCAGTTGCGCCAGGCGGCGCGCAGATTCGTGATCGGCGGAGCTATCGGTGCGGCGGGCGGAGCGCTGGGATTGATCGTCGGCGAATTTGCCTTCGACATCCTGGGCGGTCTCAATGGCCGAATTCTGGGATGGGGCGTGCTCGGAATCGCGGTCGGACTCGGCGTCGGATCGGCGTCGGGATCCGCGGCGCGGCGGCGAAATGGCGCTATAGGCGGTCTGCTCGGCGGAGCGCTCGGCGGATTTTTTTACCAGAGCCTGACGAGCACGTTTCCGCAAGCGTTCGGACGAGCGATCGCGATCATCATCCTCGGCGCGCTGATCGGATTCTTCATCGGACTGGTCACCGAGCTGCTCAAGCGCGGCTGGCTGATGGTCGTGCGCAGCCAGAGCCGCAACGCGCGCGAGGGCCGCGAATATCCCCTGCTCAAGGGCGTGACGATTATCGGCCGCGCCGAGGAGAGCGACATCGGACTGTTCGGCGATCAAACAGTGCTCGGCAATCATGCGATCATCCGGCGCGAGGGCAAGAATTTCATCATCAGTCCGACCGGCGGCCAGATATTCGTGAATCGACATCCCGTGGCGGGCCGTTATGCACTCAAGAGCGGCGACCGGCTAGAGGTGGGCGGCACGCTGTTTCTCTTCCGCGAGCGGGCCCAGGCGGCGAATCGATAAGAGGCGAAGCCTGATCGTGGGGAGCCTGCACACCTGCCGAATCGCGCTCCTCGTCACGATCGTTTCGACCGTCACCTCGATGCTCCCGGGATGTGCGACCGTCGGCGGCGGTGCGCCCGCTACGACCTCGGTCCAGACGCTCGAGTACTACCCGTACCAAGTCAAGGGATACCAAAACAGCTATCCCAGAAAGACCATCCTGATCCTGATGCCGGCCGATGCGCGCGATGCGACCGCCGACAGCGCGCCGCTCAATGGCAATCCGGCGATAGGAGTAATCACCGATCAATCCGGCAACATTACGGAACGCCTGTACAGCCCGCCGCTCGGCCCGATCCTGCAGCAAGCGATCGGGCGCTCGGCCGATGAGGCGGGTTTGAACGCTTCGTCGTCCACTGATGTCGCCTACAAGCCTGGCGTCAAGAACACCGCCGAGTATGTGCTCGAGAGCAAGCTTCGGCGATGCTGGGTAAAAAAGCACCGCGCCGCCAACGGCCGGTACGGCCCTGTCTGGCGGACTACAGCCGATTTTGCTCTCGACGTCTCGATCTACAAGCCGCCGTTCAGCGTCCCGTTCTGGACCGGGAGCGCTAACGATACCTACTACGATCCGCCGGTGGGGTCGTTCGGTCTCGGTCCCGAGGATGAAGCCGGTATCTACGACGAGCCGGGGCAGGTATCGTCGGTCGCACTGACGCGCTCGGTGGCGGCGATCTTCCAGCGCCAGGACTTGCGCAATCTGATGCTCGAAGACGACATCAAATCCCGTTAGCCGCGCGGTTCGAGGCGCGGTCTTTGAACAATCGCCGGGGTTGGAATAGCTTAGGTCGAGCGCCGGATAATCAAATGCCGAGGCGTGCGCGGGGAAATCCTTTCCCGGTTCCCGCCGCCTGACCGCAAATCCGGATCGCGTCGTCATCTGCCAAGAGGAAGCACGATGGAAATCGGATTCGTTGGTCTCGGCAAAATGGGCATGAACATGGTCGAGCGGCTGCGGCGCGACAACCACCAGATTGTCGCCTTCGATCTCGACGATGCGAAACTCAAAGAAGTTTCAACGTTCGGCGCCGACGGCGTCAATTCGCTCAAAGATCTGGTCGCCAGACTCGCGCCGCCGCGGGGCGTGTGGGTGATGGTGCCGGCGGGCGATCCCACCGACAGCACGATTAACCAACTGGCCGAATTGCTCGAGCCTGGCGACGCGATCATCGACGGCGGCAACACCAACTTCCACGATGACGTCCGCCGCGCTGCCGTACTCGCCGGCATGAAGCTGCATCTGGTGGATGCCGGCACCAGCGGCGGCATCTGGGGACTCAAGCTTGGCTACTGCCTGATGATCGGCGGCGAGGTGGACATCTTCAGGCGCTACGAGCCGATTTTCAAAACGCTCGCTCCTCCCGGCGGCTACGACCACGTCGGCGGCCACGGCGCAGGCCATTACGTGAAGATGGTCCACAACGGCATCGAGTACGGGCTGATGCAGGCGTATGCGGAGGGTTTCGAGGCGATGCACAAGTCGGAGTACAAGCTCGACTTGCCGAAGATCGCAAACCTGTGGGGACAGGGCAGCGTCGTGCGATCATGGCTCCTGGAGCTTACGGCCGACGCGCTGGAAAAGGATCCGGGCCTCAAGCAAATCAGGGGCTACGTCGAGGATTCGGGCGAGGGCCGCTGGGCGGTGCAGGACGCAATCGATAAGAACATCTCGATGCCGATAATCACCATGGCGCTGTTCACGCGCTTCCGCTCGCGCGCTGACAAGGGCGAAGGCACCTTCGGCGAGAAATTGCTCGCCGCGTTGCGCGAAGAGTTCGGCGGCCACGGCGTCATCAAGGAATAGCAGCGCGAGAGGGGTAAGCTATTTATGGCCGCGCCCGCAAACAGGACCGTCGATCTCAATCACCCGGTCAAGGAACGCCATCACTACGATCCATGCATCGTGGTGATCTTCGGCGGCGCCGGCGACTTGAGCCATCGCAAGCTGATTCCCGCGCTGTACAATCTCTCGCTCGACGGCGAATTGCCCGACAAGTTCGCGATCCTCGGTTTCTCGATGGAGGATCTCGACGACGAGAAGTATCGCGCGTTCGCGCTCAGCGGCATCGAACAGTTCTCGCGCCGCCCGGTCGAGAAGGAACACTGGGCGAAGCTCGCCCCCTTGCTCCATTTCAATCGTGGCTCGTTCACCGAGGCCGCCGACTATCAGAACCTGCGCAAGCGATGCGAGGCGCTCGACGCCGAGTGCGGTACCGAAGGCAATCGTGTCTTCTACTTTGCGATTCCGCCGGCCTTCATCGACACCTGCTCGGAGGGATTGACCGCCGCGAGAATGATTCATCGGCATGAGAAGGGGCATCCGTTTACACGCATCGTGGTCGAAAAACCGATCGGTTCCGATCTCGCCAGCGCCTCCGAGATCAACGCCAAGCTCGCGCGCCATTTCGACGAAAGCCAGATTTTTAGAATCGACCATTACCTCGGCAAGGAAACCGTCGAGAACCTGATGGTGCTGCGCTTCGCCAACGCGATCTTCGAACCTATTTGGACGGCGCGATTCGTTGACCATGTCCAGATTACCGTCGCCGAGGCCGAGGGCGTCGGCACGCGCGCCGCCTACTACGATCACGCCGGGGCGCTGCGCGACATGGTGCAGAGCCATCTGCTGCAAACGCTTTGCATGATCGCGACCGAGCCGCCCAACACCACCGGCGCCGAGTCGGTGCGCGACGCGAAGCTCGACGTGCTGCGCGCGTTGCGCCCGCTCGGCGACGAGGACATCGAAAAATGGGTCGTGCGCGGCCAGTACGGCGAGGGCCTCATCGGCGGCGTGCCGGTCAAGGCCTACCGCGCCGAGGAGCAGATCGCGCCGGATTCGCAAGTCGAGACCTTTGTCGCGCTGCGATGCTGGATCGATAACTGGCGATGGGCCGGCGTGCCGTTCTACCTGCGCACCGGCAAACGGCTGCCCAAGCGCTCGAGCGAAATCGCGATTTACTTCAACAGCGTGCCCCGAATCCTGTATAACTCGAACCCACGCGCTCCCTTGGCGCCCAATATGCTGACCATCAGGATTCAACCCGACGAAGGCCTCGCGCTCCATATCATGTCGAAGATGCCCGGTTCGCAGACCCGCCTCCAGCAGGTCAAAGTTGATTTTCACTACGTGACTTCCACGCCGGAAGCGTACGAGACCCTGCTCAACGACGTGATCGTTGGCGACCAGACGCTCTTCATGCGGCGTGATACGGTCAAACAAGCGTGGACGTTCGTGCAACCGATCCTGGATGCCTGGGGACAGTCGCCCATGGATCCCCCCATCTATGCTGCGGGCTCGTGGGGACCGCTCGAGGCCGCCCTGATGATCGCGGCTGACGGGTGCACCTGGCGAACTCTCTAGCAGGAGAACCCCATGAACGTGTGCAATTTGTCGGGAAGGGATTGCAGATGAGCGGCGGCATTACTCTCGCGCGTCATATCATGACCAAAAGCGCGACTGCGCTGCCGGTCGCGGACCTCGCTCTCATAATGGAGCGCATCGAGCTCATCGCCACGCGCATCACGCGGGAGTTGGCGCTCGCGGGTCTCGACGGGCTCGGCTACACCGGCGAAACCAACGTGCAGGGCGAAAAGGTCAAGAAGCTCGACCAGTGGGGCAACAAGGTTTTCCTCGACGCATTCGAGCATGGATACCCGGTGTGCAGTCTCATATCCGAGGAAATGGATGAGCCGCACCATTACTCATCCAATTGCCGCGACAATAGCTACTGCATACTCTACGATCCCATCGATGGGTCATCTAATACCGACGTAAACGGTTCGCTCGGCACCATTTTCGCCGTCAAGAAACGCGCGCCCAGGCACGGGAGCGGGATCGACGACATCCTCGTCCCGGGAACGAAGCAGGTCATCGCGGGATACATCCTGTACGGGCCGGCCGCGCAGCTGGTGTATAGCGCCGGCGCCGGCGTCGATATCTTCACGCTCGATCGAATTCTCGGTGAGTTCATTCTCTGGAAAGAGAACGTGAAGATGCCGCCGCACGGGTCTACTTATGCGGTCAATCAGGGCAACGCGGGCAAGTGGCACGACGGAGCGCGCAAGTTCGTCGCGCATATTACCAGTCGCAAAGACAAACGCACTAGCTACTCACTTCGATACTGTGGTGCATTCGCCGCCGATTTCCATCGATGCCTGCTCGAGGGCGGAATATTTATGTATCCCGCCGAGGTTGCCGAAGGCGGCAAGCCCAAGGGAAAACTGCGCCTGATGTACGAGCTCGCGCCGCTCTCGATGCTCGCGGAACAGGCCGGCGGCCGCGGCTCGACCGGCAAAGAGCGGATTCTCGAGCTGGCTGCCACCGCGATCCACGAGCGGCATCCGATTTATATCGGCAGCGCCGAGGAAGTCGCGCTCGCCGAGTCGTTCAACGTCGAAGGCTAGAACCGGATCGGGGTTCGCAATGGATGGGCTCATTCTGGCCGGCGATGTCGGTGGAACCAAAACCCAGCTCGGGCTCTTCAACCAATCCGCAGGCACACTCGAAATCGTGCGCGAGCGCCGCTACGCGACCTCGCAGTTCGACAGCCTCGAGGCGGCGTGCGCGGATTTCCTCGGCGCAACCGCGGCGGTGAGCGCCGCCTGCCTCGGCGTGCCGGGTCCAATAATCGACGGCCACGCCCACGCCACCAACATTGCATGGCAACTCAGCAGCGTCTCACTGTCGCGCGCGCTAAACGGCGTCCCGGTTCGCTTGATTAACGATCTGACGGCGATGGCCTACGGCATGGTTCATCTGAAGCCCGCCGAGTTTGCGGTTCTGCATCGCGCGGAAAATCCGCCCGAACATGGCAACATCGCGGTGCTCGCCGCGGGCACCGGTCTGGGCGAATCAGCGCTGGTCTGGGAGGGCGACAAATACTATGCAGTCGCCTCCGAAGGCGGGCACAGCGATTTCGCACCGCACGGCGCGGAACAGATCGAGCTGCTCCGGTTCGTCGCGGGCGAATTTGGACACGCCAGCTACGAGCGCGTCCTCTCGGGTCCGGGACTCTGGAATATCTATCGTTTCCTGAGGCGCGAGAGCCGGGCCGAAGAGCCCGCCTGGCTGACCGGGCAAATCGCCGCGGGCGATCCTTCCGCTGCGGTAAGCGAGGCGGCGCTTAAGGGACGCGATCCGGTTTGCGTTCACGCGCTCACCATGTTTTGCGATATTTACGGTTCCGAGGCCGCCAACTTGGCGCTCAAAGTGCTGGCGCTGGGCGGTGTCTTTCTGGGCGGAGGAATCGCGCCGAAAATTTTGCCGATACTCACCGATGGAGCGTTCGTGCGGGGATTCTTGTCCAAGGGCCGGCTGAACGGGATCCTGAAACGGATCGAAGTCCGCGTCTCGCTCAATCCAGCCGCCGGACTGATTGGCGCGGCCCACTACGCGGCCGCGATGCTGTGATATAGGAATGCAAACTGCAATGACAATCCCGACGGGAGACAGAGGTATATGACCAAGCGAGTTCGAGAGATTCTTGGCTATTACGATTCCGAAAACGCCGGCGTGCGCAGCAACCTGGCGCGGATGCTTAACCATGGCAAGCTCGCGGGCACAGGCAAATTCGTAATCCTGCCCGTGGACCAGGGCTTCGAGCATGGCCCGGCGCGAAGCTTCGCGGTCAATCCGCCCGCCTATGACCCGCGCTATCACTTTCAGCTCGCCATCGATGCGGGATGCAACGCATACGCGGCGCCGCTCGGATTTCTCGAGGCGGGCGTGGCCGAGTACGCCGGCGAGATTCCGCTCATCCTGAAGGCCAACAATCACGACGTTCTCAACGAGGAAAAAGATCCCGCGCTCGCCGTGACCGCCGGCGTGAAGGACGCTCTGCGGCTCGGATGCGCGGCGATTGGACTCACGATCTACCCGGGCTCGACGCAGGAGAAGTCGATGTACCAGGAGGCGCGCGAAATCGGCGAAGAGGCCAAGGTCAATGGACTGCCGCTGGTCCTCTGGTCGTACCCGCGCGGCTCCGGCGTCAGCAAGCAGGGCGAAACCGCGCTCGACGTGGTCGCGTACGCGGCGCAAATCGCGGCGCAACTCGGTGCGAATATGATCAAGGTCAAGCCGCCCACCGCTTTTATCGAACAGGCCGAGGCCAAAAAAGCGTACGACGCCAACAAGGTTCCGCTCGAGCCATTTTCGGCGCGCATCAAGCACGTCATACAGTCGGCGTTCGACGGCCGGCGCATCGTGATTTTCTCGGGCGGCCCCAAGGAAACCGACGACTCGTTGCTGAATACCGTCCGCGGGATCCACGCCGGCGGCGGTTACGGCTCGATCATCGGCCGCAACAGCTTTCAGCGTCCGAAGCCCGAAGCGATCGCACTGCTCGGCAAGGTCATCGACATTTACAAAAGCTGACGGAGCATTCCGCGGCGTACGGTGGTGCAATTGAAAGGATGAAATACAGCGACTACCAGCATCTTCTGTTCGAGCGCAACGACGACGGCATCCTGCTCATCACGATCAATCGTCCCGAGGTTCTCAACGCCACCAACAGCCGCCTCCATTGGGAGTTGAGCCGCGTGTGGCTCGACGTTGCCGACGACGACGAAACCAATGTCGTGGTGGTTACCGGCGCCGGGCGCGCGTTTTCAGCGGGCGGCGACCTCGACATGATTCAGCAGATGGCGGCGAGCGCGGCCAACGTCGGCAAGGCGTGGAAGGAAGCCGGCGACATCGTTTACAACATGATCAATCTCGACAAGCCGATCATCTCCGCGATCAACGGCGTCGCCGTCGGCGCGGGATTGGCGGTCGCGTTCATGGCGGATATCAGCATCGCGTCGGAGGCGATGCGCATCACCGACGGGCATTTGCGCCTTGGCGTCGCGGCCGGAGATCACGCGGTGATCGTCTGGCCGCTGCTGTGCGGCATGGCCAAGGCGAAGTATTACCTGATGACGGCGGATTTCATCGACGGCAAGGAGGCCGAACGCATCGGGCTGGTGAGCCTGTGCGTTCCCGCCGACAAGCTGATGGACAAGGCGATGGAAGTCGCGCGCAAGCTCGCGCGCGGTCCGCAACAGGCGGTGAGATTCACTAAACGCTCGCTCAACAATTGGCTGCGCGTCGCCGGCCCTGCGTTCGACGCATCGCTGGCGCTCGAGATGATGGGATTTTTCAGCGCCGATTTGACCGAGGGTGTCGCCGCCTTGCAGGAAAGACGCCAACCATCCTTTCCGGGATTCGCCAAGCCCAAGCGCTAGGCGGCGCCAAACCCTGGGGGCCGTTTATCCCGCCCCCCTGGCCCGCGAAGGCGCCCCCTGGGAAGAGGATTCGGCGCCTCTGTTGATGTGACGCGGATTTTGAAATAATCTGCGGCGTTTGAAACAACTCTAACCTGAGCGGGGAAGAAAATGCTGATGAAAAAGTTTGCGCTTGCGGCGGCCTCGGCGATGCTCGCGACAACCGTCGCGTTTGCGGCCAGTGCGCGGCCCGCCTACGCCGCCAACAAGGTCGATTGCGACGCCGTGATGAACGAGGTCAACAGCGGCAAGCATGCCAAGGATATCGCCGCAGACCTCAAAATCTCGACGTCGAGCGTCTATCGCTGCAAGAGGAAGGCGAAGGCCGCGGCCAAGGCCGCCACCAAGACGTCAATGCAGGTCAAGCGCGGCAAAGAGGCGCCGGCGGCCCCTGCGATGGCAGCCCCATCGCCCGCGGCGGCAGCTTCTCCAACGACGAAGTAGGAATTTGCGCCTCGATGCGTCGCGGGCCGTCACGGCTCGCGACGCGTCGGTTGCATACTCCGCGCGAATCGACGACGGCTTAGTCGATGCCGAAATGCGAACTGTGCGAGCTGCGTGATTACACGCAGCGCTACGCCGACTTCGTTCACCCCTTCAAATTTACGATCCTTGATTGCGATTCGTGCGACACTCCCATGGCCGTCCTGGGAGACCATCGCGCCGTGCCCACCGACCAGGAGCGCGAATTCATGATCGAGGCGCTGTCACTGATCGCGCGCGCGAAGTACGGCGCCGACAAATTCGGCATCGACGGCGTAATGCGCCAGATTCCCGATCACTGCCACATGCATGCCCGCCCAATTCGCCGCTGGCAACATTAGCTGCTGCACCGCCCCGTTCTCGATCCCCAAACATATTACGGCGAGATTTCGTGTGTGTTGCCTATTTGGTAAGCGCCGCATCTTGTGCTATATGCGCGCCGTTACGGCGTGTTGCTCGGGGAAGCGCGTCGGCGGCGGGAGAAGGCCCCTGAGGGGGCGCTCCGGCTGGTTCCCTTCAGGAGGTATGGGGGAAAATGGCTAACGGGACTGTTAAGTGGTTCAGCCCGAAGAAGGGCTACGGCTTCATCACGATGGAGGACGGGCAGGAAGTGTTCGTTCACTATAGTGCCATCGATGGAGCAGGTTTCCGCTCGCTCGAGCAGGGGGAGCGCGTTGAGTTCGAGGTCGCGCAAGGGCCCAAGGGATTGCAGGCCTCAAACGTCAACCGCGGATAGGGCGCGCGCGGGGAGATCTCAGGAGAAAGGGGGGGACGGTTCGACTGCCGATGACCCGGCGCACGACGCGTGCGAGCCGTTGCGGCGTGCGACCGAGGCGATCCAGCTGATAAAGCGGGCTGGCCCCTGCTCAGACTAGCTCGATCGGGTGTTCGCGGCGAACCGTGACGTGGCCGACGATCGCGGCGTCGCGATGCCCGCAATTCTGAAGCTCCGCGAGCAAGGCAAGCGACTGCTTGTCGGGGATCGCGATCAGCAATCCGCCGGAGGTCTGCGGATCGAAGGCAATCGCCGCAATCTCGTCGGAAACTTCGTCGGAGATGCGCACGCTCGGCGCATAGTACTCGCGATTGCGTTCGCCGCCGCCGGGAATCATTCCGGCGCGGCATTGCTCGATCACTCCGGGCAGCAGCGGCAAATCGGATTCCTCGAACACGATCGTAACGGCGCTGCCCTCGGCCATCTTCAGCGCATGACCGACGAGACCGAATCCCGTGATGTCGGTGGCGGCGTGAACGTCGTACTTGAGCATCGCGGAGGCGGCCGCGGCGTTGAGCTGCGTCATCGAGCGGACCGCCGCCTGGTATGGCTCGTCGGCCAGCTTGTCGCGCTTGAATGCGGTCATCAGGATTCCCGTGCCGAGCGCCTTGGTGAGCACGAGCGCGTCGCCAACTTGCGCGCCGACGTTGCGCACGATTCGGCGCGGATCGATCACTCCCGTGATAGCCATCCCGAATTTCACTTCTTCGTCGGCGACGGTGTGACCGCCAACGACTACGACGCCGGCCTCGCGCGCTTTCTCTGCCGCGCCGCGCAGGATTTCGGCGAGCATGGCCCCGGGCAATCCGGTTTGCGGCCAGCATACGATGTTGAGCGCGGTGCGCGGCACTCCGCCCATCGCATAGACGTCCGAGAGCGCGTTGGCGGCGGAGATCTGTCCGTAGGTGAAAGGATCGTCCACCACCGGCGTGAAAAAATCGACGGTGTTCACGATTGCGAGATCGTCGGAAAGACGGAACACTCCGGCGTCGTCGCCCGTGGAGATTCCGACGAGCAAATCAGGGTGGCTCGGCAAATCGAGCCGCGCGAGGACTGCGGAGAGGTCCGCCGGACCGAGCTTACCGGCTCAACCCGCAGCCTTGCACCGCGCAGTCAGGCGAATGAGGTCGCCCCGCGAGGGATTGTTGTCCTTCGGTTTGGACATCGCGCCTATTGTCGCGCATCGCGGCCTCGAAGTCAGCCGCGCCCGCGCAATTACGGCTGATTTCTGCTACGCAGCCGGCGGGCGTCGCCGACGCGCGTGGTCACGCCGATGTGGTCGAAGTGATCGAGGATCGCGATTGCGAATTTGCGCGATGCGCCTAGTAGATCGCGGAACGTCGCGGCTGTGATTTTGGGATTAGTATTAAGATATTCGACCAGGCGATTGCGGGCGCTGTCGGCGGCGGCGCGGCTGAAGTAGAGATCGGTGGCTATTTTGACGACCCGGCCCTCGCGTTCCATCGCGAGCATCACGGCTCTGAGATGCGCGAGTTGGCCGGCGGGAATTTTCAAAGCGTCGGCCAATTGCTTGAGCTCGGGCGGCTGGAACTCGGCGCGCGTGAGCGCGGCTTCGATACTCGCGCCGAGCGTTTCTGCCTCGCCGCCGAGTTGCACGCGATGGCTCTTCAGGCGGAGCACACTTTCCTCGCGCACGATTTCAGATTCACGACTGAGGTGATCGACGATCGGACGGAACGCGCGCGCGCCGATTTCATAGGGGATGCGCGAGCGTAGCGCTTCCATCTCGAGGCCCGGCGACAGCGGCTCGGCCTGGTGATGCGTCGCCAGCGCATCGAGGGCGAAGCGTTTGAGGGCGTCCCACCTGGTCCGCGTGGTGAAGCCTTCTTCGTCGCCTATCGACAGCCTGACAAAGCGCGGCGCTTCGCCAAGCGCATCTTCGGCCTCGGCGATCGGAATGTTCATGAGGGTTGAAATCCTGATCGCGCCGAGCGCGAAGCCTTCCTGCAAATTAATCAACGCCTCGAGCGCATCCCCACCGGACGCATCCTTGAGCAAGCGGAGATTGGCGCGATAGGCCTCGACCGGTTTGCGGACGCGGCGGCCGAACGGGTTCAACACGACGCCGCCGCCGAGAGTGCGCGAATTGGTTTCGTCCCGGATCACGAAGCGGTCGCCCGAGAGCGCGACGACCGGGTCCTCGGTCACGAGCTGCGCGAAGCCGGCGGCTTTGGGCGCGATCACGCCTGCGTCGTCGAGAACGATCACGCGGGCGATGGTTTCGGCGGTGCCGATGAACAGCCGCACGCGGGTGTTGCTCTTGAGCGCGCGTTTGGCGGCGGGACGAATTTCCATCCACGCGTCGAAACGCGCGGTCGCGGAGTCCAGCCGCTCGTCGGCGAGCACGTCGCCGCGGGCGAGGCCGAGCTTTTCGGCGCCGGTGAGATTCAGCGCGACGCGCTGGCATAGGCCGGCGCTCTCGACGGAATCTGAATGCACCTGGATCGAGCGCACGCGGACCTCGTTTCCCGACGGCAGCACGCGCAGCTTATCCCCGACCCTGACCTCGGCGCCCATCGCAGTGCCGGTAACGACGATGCCGTGTCCCTTGATGACAAACGCGCGATCGAGAGGAAGCCGGAAGACCCCGGTGGCGCGGCGCGCCTGAAAGCCGTCGAGCTGGCGGACGATCTCGGCGCGCAATTTATCCAGGCCAAGCCCGGTGGTCGACGAGACTTCGATTATCGGTGCGCCGGCGAGCGTGCTGCCGTCGGCGAGCAGCTCGATCTCGTCGCGCACTTCGCGAAGGCGCGGCGAGTCGGCCAGGTCGGCCTTGGTGATCACGAAGATGCCGCGGCGGGTGCCGAGCAGATGGAGGATGTCGAGATGCTCCTCCGTTTGGGGCATCACGCCGTCGTCGGCCGCCACGGTGAACAGCACGAGATCGATGCCGTGGGCGCCGGCGAGCATGTTGCGGATGAAGCGCTCATGGCCGGGGACGTCGACGATGCCGGCGCGAGAGCCGTCGGGCAGCGTGAAGTAGGCGAAGCCGAGATCGATCGAAATCCCGCGCTCTTTTTCCTCCTTCAGCCGATCGGTATCCTGGCCGGTGAGCGCCTTGATGAGCGCGGTCTTGCCGTGATCGATGTGGCCGGCGGTGCCGATGATGGCGTGAGTGACGGGCGAGGCCATCGTGCGCGAATCTTACACTGCTAGGACATCTGCTTGGTGTACATCGCCATGTCGAAGTAGTCGCGCCATGCGCTGATCTTCGAGCCGGTGATTTCGAACACGCCTGCGACAGGCAGCGAAATCGTTTTGCCGCCGCCCAGGTCGAAGACGTCGACGCGCTCGTTGAAGACGACGTTGCCGGCGCTGGCGCTCTTCAGCACTTTGAAATGAAGCGACTTGGCCATCGGCAGAAAGGTGTTGATGACGGCGCGGATGGCGTCCTTGCCGCGCGCCGGTTCGAACGGGATGTTGTGATAGACGGCGTCGTCGGTGAAGAAGCCGAGCAGTTCGTCGATATTCTTGCGCGGCCATGCGTTGCAGAATTCGGTCACGACTTTTTCAGCATCGGTAGCCATAGCGATTTCTCCCGTGGCGCAAACGCCTATTCGTGGTCGAGATAAAAGCGGTCCTCGTCCTTGTTATAGCCGAACAGCTCGGCGAAACGCCCCCAGTTCACCATCGTGGAAAACTGGCGCTCGGGCTTTTCGCTCGGCAGGAGCATCGCGAGGTGGCTGAGCACGACTTCCCGGCTAAGAGACTTATCCTCCTGGCCATGAAGGAGGCGGATTAAGTAGCTGAAGAGGCTGTGTTTCTTCAACTGCCCGCGCACGAGCAGCTTGCGTTCGTTGATCTTCGCGTCGAGAAATTGCTTCCCGAGCGGCTCGAGCACCGCGTCGCCGGCCGGAGTTGAGACGAAGCCCAGGATTTCCGCGGCCTTCATGACCTTGAGCAAATCGCCGAAATTGAAATTGAGATCGCGCGCGATCTTGTAACCGTCCTCGCGCCCGCCGCGATCTTCGAGCAATTCGAGCAAGCCGAAGACAAGCGTCAGCGCGCAATCGGGAAGCGGGTATATGGACGCAGGAGCCATCAGCCGCGCTCCTCGATCAGCGAGAAGACCTTGTCGGAGAGGGCGTTGAAAGTTTCAGTGCGGCGGTCGCGCGGTCTTGGCAATTCGACTTTGAGATCCTTGACGATACGTCCGGGGCTCGAGGCCATCACGATGACGCGGTCGGCGAGTTCGATTGCCTCTTCGATGATGTGGGTAACGAGCACGATAGTTTTTACCGGCATGTCGGGCGACTGCCAGATGTCGAGCATTTCCTCGCGCAGCGTGATCGCGGTCAGTGCATCCAGCGCGGAGAACGGCTCGTCCATCAGGAGCACCTTGGGCTCGACCGCCAGCGCGCGGGCGAAACCGACGCGCTGCTTCATTCCGCCCGAGAGCTCGCGCGGGTAGGCCTCTTCGAAGCCGTCGAGTCCCACCTTGTCGATATAGATTCCGGCGCGCTTTTCGCGCTCAGCCAGCGGCAATCCCTGCGCTTCGAGGCCGAGTTCGACGTTGGCTTTGACCGACAGCCATGGCAGCAGCGCAAATGATTGGAACACCAGTGCGCATTCGAGATTAATCCCATCGACCTGGCGGCCGCGGTACAGCACCTGTCCGGAAGTCATCGGCACAATGCCGTTGACGATGCGCAGGAGGGTTGACTTGCCGCATCCCGACGGGCCGACGATCGCGACGAACTCGCCCTCATCCACGTCGAAACTGATGTCGTCGAGCACCTGCAACGTGCCCTTGGCGTGCGCGAAAGTTTTCGAGACGTGTTTGAGCTCGAGGAGGGCCATGGGTCAGATGAGTCCGAATCGCACATAGTCAGGGACGCGTCAGTAGTCCAGCCTGTATCGCTCCGTGGTCAGGTTGTACAAGGGCCGCCACATCAGCCGGTTCAACAGTAGCACCACCAGTATCATTGATAGCAGGCTCAGCAGGATCATCACGCCGTTGCCGGTCTTGTAGGTGGCAGCGTCCAGCAGCGAGCCGATCCCGATTACCTGGTAGGTCTGATTTTTGTACACGAAGTACTCAGACAGGATGAGCGCGTTCCATCCTCCCCCCCACGCGGTGATGCTGCCGGTGATCAGCGACGGCATCACGGCGGGAAGAATCAGCTTTCGCCATCGCGCGTAGCGGGAGAGCCCGAACGCTCGCACTGCTTCCTTCAAGTCCTCGGGCACCTGGTTTACCCCCGCCAGCAGGTTGAAGAGCAGATACCATTGCATCCCGGTCAGGATCAGCAGGACCGAGGCGAGATTCATCCCGCCGGTGACCTGAATGACGAAGATAACGATGACCGGGAACAGCGCCGTCGCGGGCATCGAGCCGACTATTTCCGCGATCGGAGAGAGGACCCGGTTGAAGCGCGGACTCTCGCTGGCGGCCAGCGCGCACGGCACCGTCCATGCCAGCGAGATCGCGTAGGCGATCGTCATGCGAATTGTGGAGGCGAGGATTGCAGCCGGAATCTGCTTCGCGTCCGACGGCCACGGCTGCGAGAGCGTTCTGATCAACGCGACAAAGCCCCGGGCCAACGCCCACGCGGTGAAGATCGCGATCGAGCTGATCACCAGCGTCCGCACGATCCGGCCGGCGCGCCTGCTTTGTTCCGGCGAGAGCTGCGGACCGCGCGGCATCGCGTTCAGCGCGCGCGCAATCAGGTTTATGGGAGGCAGCAGGATCGAGCGCAGCGCACGCGTTACTGCCGGGCCCACGCCCGCGAGCGCGTCGAACATCCCCAACGATTGCGCGGCGCCCGACGACGCCGCAAATTCGTAGCGAAACTTCTCGGCCCACGCGGACAGCGGCTGCCACACGATCATGTCCATCAACACGATGATCGCGAGCAAGGTCAGAAGTCCCGCGGCGAGATCGGAATTGCGTCCATTTTCGGCGGCCTCCCACAGGAAACTGCCCAGGCCCGGCAGCCGGTAGCTGGCGGCGCCGACCGTGATGATTTCGCACGCGATCAGGAAGTACCATCCCGCGACCCAGGACAGGATCGAGTTGTACACGAGCTTCGGCACGCTGGCGGGCATCAGCAGACGCTTGAACTTGAGCCATCCGCGCGCGCCGAACGACTCGAGCGCGTCCCGCGAGTCGTCGGGAATCGTTTTGACCGCTTCGTAAACGCCCAGCGCCATGTTCCACGCCTGGCTGGTGAAGATGAGAAAGACGGCAGCCATCTCGACGCCGAGCCGGCTGCCGTGCGCGAGCGCGACGAAGAAATAAACCGCGGCGGGAAAAAAGCCGACCACCGGCACCGACTGCGCGATGTCGATGGCGGGAATCAGGATGCGCTCGTAATGCCGGCCGCGCGCCGCCGCCATTCCGTAGATGATCGAGAAAAGCAGCGCGATGATGTACGCGGCGAGCATCCGGTAAAACGAGCAGAACGCGTAATATGGAAGATGGGCGATCGAGACGGGGACGTTGTGCGCAATGAGATGTTGGGCGTGGCTGCGATAAGCGAAGAACAGGGCGATAATCGCCGCAAGCGCGAGGAACGAGAGCGAGCTGTTAACCAGGCGCCGCGGATTTATTTTAATGCCGAACATTTTCGCGTGACCAGAAACTCTCAGCATAGCCGCGCCGGCGCTTCACTCAAGCGCAAAACTGCATTTCGGACCTATTAATTTTCGGCGCGCCGGCGTTGACAACGCGCAATCCAGGCAATAGCGAAATCGCAAGAGTGGAAAATAATAATGGCGGGCGCGGATAGAATTCCAGATGACGAGTGGCGGCTGGACGATAAATCCAGCGAGCGCGCCGGGCATGAGCCTCGGCTCGTGCCGCTGACGACGGAGACCGCCGTCAACCTGAGCCACGAACGGCTCACGCGAGCGGTTTACGTCGTCACGGCGGAGCATTTTGGATGGTACCTGATCGCCGTCTATGTGCTCGTCACGCGCGCGATCGCTCTGGGAGCACGTCCTCTAGACGCGCCGGATGCACGCGATGCGCTTGCGGCGCTCGCGATGGCGACGCACGGGAGCGCCGCGCTCGCGTCGGGCGCCGGCCTTCACGCTTCGTGGGTCGCGATACTCCAGAGCTGGATCTTCGCGGCGGCCGGCGCGACGGACGCCACCTCGCGAATTGTGGTGATGCTGTGCGGTCTGCTGATGGTCGCGAGCGGATTTGCGATGCGTCCGTTCCTGGGGCGCGCGGGAGCGCTTGCCTTCGCCGCCTTGATCGCGATTTCGCCGAGCGTGACTTATTTTTCGCGCGGCGGTTCGACGGCGATAGCCTCGCTGGCGTTCATGATGATCGCGATCGCAATCGCGGAGAGCATGCGCCGGCAACCGGGTCTGGCGCGCGCGGCGGGATTGGGCGCCGCGATATCGCTGTGGCTCTCGGCGGACCCGATCGGCTACGCGACGGCCGCCGCGGTGATCGTATCTCTGATTCTCGCCGGTGCGGGCGACGCTGTGCGGATCGATCATCGGCGCTTGCGCTTGCGCGTATGGTGGGATCGGCGTCGCGCGCTCGTGATCGTCTGCGCGATCGTCGCGGCCGGCCTGTGGAGCTTGCTGACGACGGCTTTTTTCACCCGGTCTCTCGCGACAGTAGTCGGATACGACTTGCGCGCCGCGTTTGCCTGGCCGCCGATTGCCTTCGGCCACGGACTTCACAGGTCGATCGCGATTTTGGTGATTTACGAATTCATTATCCTGATTCTCGCGATCTCCGGTGCAATCGCGATCGTCTCACGACGTAGCGGCGACCGCGTCGCGGTGTGGTCGATGGTGTGGGCGATCGTCAGCCTGATGACGCTTGCGACGGTGGGAGCAAATCGATCCGACGCGGTGCTCGCGATTCTATTGCCATTGACCATCCTCGCTGCCTACGCAGTCGATTGGATGCATCGGTCGGAGCGATGGAACTCGATTCGTTATGCGATTGCGGCGGCGGTCGTGTTCACGCTCTACGTTCAGTTCGCCGCCAATTTCGTCCATCCGGCGCCCGACACGAGTGAGGCGCCGTGGCGCCGGCACGCGCTGTTGTTCTGGTCCGAACCGACGACCTCGATTCAGACGGTCAGGGAATGTAAGCGGGCGAGAAATGCGGTTTCGCCGGCTGGCGCTGCCGCGATGATCCCTGACGACAACGAAACGCCGCAGGTGCGATGGTATCTGCGCGATTTTGCGCTGACGGATTCGCCCGCGGCCGCGAACATCGTCGTGACAATCGGCAAGACGCAAAGCGGCGCGCTCGCAGGCAACCCTGACGCACCGCAGTTTGGATTCGAGGAGTGGTGGACGCCGGATTTCGGCACACTGACGATGGCCGGCGCGATCCGCTATTTGCTCACGCAAACCGCGTGGAGCGACGTCGAGATACGCGACCTCGAGATTGCGATACCGCGGCCCGACCGCACGCCGTCAGCGACAACCAGAGGCGAGATCGAGGACAAATGAACTTTTGATTCGCACCGGAGGCGCGCCCTACTGCTGACTTCGTGAATTCTTCGCCCCGTCGATTTCCGCGCGCGGATGCCGCAGATTTGCGCGCGGACCGAAGCTTTGCGATAAACTGCACAGACCGCGCATCGCGCCACGCAATTTCCCGGGTCAATTGCCCGCGCTGCTCGGACCCGTCCTATTCAAGGAGCACCGATGGACTCTGTGGTGAAATTCCTCCAACCCTGGCAGCTGCATCCTGTCGTCGATCATTTCACGATCGGCTTGCTGATCGTCGCGGTCCTGATCGATCTCGTCGCGAGCGCCGCTCCGACTCGCATCTGGCTTCGCTACACCGCCCTGACGCTGACGATCCTCGGCGCGCTCGCGGCCGGAGGCTCGTACTTCACCGGCGGTATGGAGGCCGACCGCATCTGGAACGCGCTGGGCCCGCCGGCCAGGGATGTCCTGAAGACGCACGCGCAGCTGGGCGAGTATCTCGCGATTACCTTCGGCATCCTCGCGCTGTGGCGAATCCTGATTCAGGGGTTCGGCTTCATGGCGGGATCGCGCGCGATCTATCTCATCGTCGCCGTCGTGGCGATTGTGACGCTGGGTTACTCGGGTCATCTCGGCGGCGTGCTCGTGTACGATTACGGCGCAGGCACGGCGTTGATGGCGGCCGCTCCAGTTCCGTCGCAAGCCGCCAGTCCTTCGCCGGCGCCCAGTCCCTCGGGAGCGCTTCCGACCGTGTCCGTGCCGACCCCGCTGCCGACATCGACCGCGCCGCCGGCGATTCCCGCGCCGTCAGCATCCAAACCGACGGATTCGCCAATGCCGCGCAACACGCCGACCTCGAGTCCGACCGCCGAGCCCTCGGCCACGCCGAGCGCCGGAGTCAGCATGTGATGGAATCGAAGCAAGCAGGAGGCCCGAGATGGCGCGGCGAATGATCGGCAAGGTCAGCGCGCTCGCGCGCTACCCGGTCAAGTCGATGCTCGGTGAGCAGCTCGACGAGCTCGATTTCACCGAGCGCGGCGCGGTCGGTGATCGCGCGTACGCGCTCAGAGAGATGGTGACGCGCCAGATCGCCAGCGCGAAGAAGTTCCCGCGGCTTTTCGAATTTCGGGCGGCCTACGATTCCGAACCCGCGTCGGGACGCGTGGCGCCCGTGACAATCGAGTTGCCCGGCGGCCGCAAGATTCACGCCGAGGACGCAGACGCATCCGAACTGATTTCCGCGGCGCTCGGACGCAAAGTAAGCCTCGAGCGCGCCGCGACCGCGCGCGGCGAGCTCGCCGGAATCGACCCGGCGACCCTTTTCGCCGACGTGCCGGTCGAGAAAGTTATTCCCGGGCTTACCGCCGCGATGCTGCCCGAGTACGTCGCACTCGAGAAGGAAAGTTTTTTCGACAGCGCGGTAATGCACGTGGTCGCCAGTGGCACGCTGCGGTATATGGCGAAACTCGCCGCGCCCGGTCCGGTTTTCGACCCGCGCCGCTTCCGTCCGACGATTTTCGTCGACACCGGCCAGCGCGACGACGCGTTCATCGAGGACGAGTGGATAGGCGGTACGCTCGAAGTCGGCGACAGCCTGAGGATTGTCGCGATGCAGCCTGCGCTGCGCTGCGTGATGACGACGCATCCGCAGGATGATCTCCCGCGCGACTACACGATCCTGCGCACGGCCGCGTTTCATCATCGCGCGTACGTCGGCGTATTCGCGTCGATCGGTGCGGCGGGCCGGGTTCGCCTGGGCGATCCGGTTTGCCTGGATCAATAATTCCCCTGACAACCGTTGTCGCGTTGTGGAAACAAGGCTGCGCGGCCTCTTGCGGGATCCGATCGGCGGGGAAGACTATCGTGTTGTGGCGCGGCGTCGAGTCGTGCCGCGTCGATGCCGGCTGCTCGTGAAATCATAATCTCGGAGCGCGCCGCCGCCCGAATCGCCGCCGCCCGCGCGTGGTTGGAGTCGCAGCCGTCTGCCCGCGAAGTCCTGGTGATCGCGTCGGTCAAGGAGGCCGCCGACGACCTGGTGCGCGCGTTCGCGGTTTCGCGCGGCGCGATGCTCGGGGTGCATCGCTTGACACTGAACCGGCTGGTCGGGTTGCTCGCCGCCGAGGAGCTGGCGGATGCCGATCTCGCGCCCGCGGACGGACTCGCGGCCGAGGCGGTGGCGGCGCGCGCGGTCTTCCGGCTGGCGCCGTCGGGAGCGCTTGCGTATTTCGAGCCGGTGTTGAATCGTCCCGGCTTTTCACGCGCGTTGGCGCGCACGCTGATCGAGCTTCGATGGAACGACATCGCCGTTGACGCGTTGCGGGCGCTCGGCGGCGCGGGTGAGGCGATTGCCGCGACGCTGGCGCAATTCGACGCCGAGTTGGCCGATGCCAAACTGATCGATCGCGCCGGGATGCTGAAAGTCGCGATTCGCGCCGTGCTCGCGAGTCAGCCGCCGCGCTTCGTTGGACTGCCGGTTCTGCTGCTCGATCCATCTGTGGACAGCGTGCTCGACCGCGACTTTATTGCGGCCCTTGCCGCGCGTTCGCCGTCAATTCTCGCGACGATTCCCGCCGGCGACTCTCCCGTTCAAATGCTCCTTGAAGATGCGCTCGGCGTGCGCGCAACTGCATTGTCGCCGACGGTGAACGAAAACATCGCGCCCTCGCTCAAGCGTCTGCAGGCGCATTTGTTTGCCGACACCGCACCGCCTAAGCGCGACGTGGACGAAACCGTGACGGTGGTTTCGGCCCCGGGCGAGATGCACGAGTGCGTCGAGATCGCGCGGCGAATCGCCGCCGAGGCCAGGCGCGGCGTGCCGTTCGATCAAGTCGCCGTGCTGCTGCATGACCCGCTCCGCTACGCGCCGTACTTGCAGGAAGCGCTCGCCCGCGCGGGCATCCCGGCTTACTTTGCGCGAGGTACGCGGCGGCCTGAGCCGGGAGGACGCGCCCTGCTCGCGCTGCTCGCGTGCGCCGCTGAAAATCTTTTGGCCCGCCGCTTCGCGGAATATCTCTCGCTGGCTCAAGTGCCCGACCCTGATCGCCCGCGTGAGGATGAGCCGGCGATCAGTGCGGACGCGGAACTCGCGCCGGCCTCGCTGGAGTCGGATCTTGAAGCTGAAGGCAACGCCACTTTGGTTGACAACATTGACGCCTCCGATCCCGTTCCGATCATCGATGGAACTGCGCGGGCGCCGTGGCGATGGGAACGGTTGCTCGTCGATGCGGCGGTTATCGGCAGCGCGCAGAGATGGAAGAAACGGCTGGCGGGGTTGGGCAACGAGCTCAGGGCGCGGCGCTCGGAAATTGCCGACGACGACGCGCGCGCGGCGGGTCTGGAGCGGCAAATTCTCGACCTTGCGCATCTCGGCGAGGTGGCGATGCCGATTCTTTCGATGCTCGACGCGGCGCCGCGCGATGCGGCCTGGGGCGACTGGCTCAAATTTCTTCGCGCGCTGGTTGAGCTGGCGATTCGCGATCGCGAACCGGTTCTAGCCGCGCTGGCGGAGCTTGAACCGATGGCGCCGGTCGGTCCGGTCGGACTCGACGAGGTGCGTTTGGTGCTGAACGATCGGCTCGGGCGGCTGGAAGCTCCGCGGCGCGTTCGCCGCTATGGCGCGGTGTTCGTCGCGCCGCCCAGTCGCGCGCGCGGCATGGAGTTCGACGTCGTTATCGTCCCGGGTCTTGCCGAGCGCATGTTTCCGCGCAAGCTGACCGAAGATCCGATCCTTTCCGATTCAGCGCGCGCGCGGCTGAGTCCGTATCTCGCGCGGATTGAGCGGCGGGTCGGCGCGGAGCGGCTCGCATTGAGAATCGCGGCGGGCGCGGCGCGCGAGCGTGCGATGTTTTCCTATTCGCGGGTGGACCTTGACCAGGGCCGTCCGCGAGTGCCGTCGTTTTACGCGCTTGAAATTCTGCGTGCTGCGGAGGGTCGCCTGCCCGGCTTCGATGAGCTGGCCGGTCGCGCGGCGTCGCAGCCGGTGACAACGGCACGGCTTTCGTGGCCGGCGCCGGCGAATCCGGCCGACGCGATCGATGACGCGGAATTCGATCTGGCGGTGCTGGACAAACTGGTGGACTCCGATCCCCAGACGACGATCGGCGCGGCGAACTATCTGCTCGGCGCCAACGTGCATCTCGCCCGCGCGCTGCGCGCGCGGGCGCGGCGCTGGCGCAAGCTTTGGACCCCCGTGGACGGGCTGGTCGATCCGGACCCGGCGGCGCTGGCGGCGTTGAGCAAGCATCAGCTCTCCGCGCGTTCATACTCGCCGACCGCGCTGCAGAATTTCGCCGCATGTCCGTATCGTTTTTTTCTGCAAGCGGTCCATCGGCTGGAGCCGCGCGAGGAACCCGAGGCGATCGAGACGCTCGATCCGCTCACCCGCGGCAGTCTGTTTGCGGAGGTCCAATACGAAATCCTGACGGCCCTCAGAGAGCTCGACGTGCTGCCGGTCACGCCGGAAGACCTGGAGGACGCCTCTGCGCTGCTCGACGAGCGGCTCGACGAAGTGGCCGCGCGATGGCATGAGGATCTCGCGCCGGCGATCGAGCGCGTGTGGCGCGACGGAATCGACGGTATCCGCGCCGACTTGCGCGAATGGATGCGGCGCGCGGCCGAGGATCCGCAGCACTGGCGCCCCGAATGGTTCGAACTCGGCTTCGGGCTGAGCGATCGCGCGCAGGCGGATCCGCACAGCTCGGCACAGCCGGTGGCGATCGACGGCGGGCTGAGCCTGCGCGGGTCGATCGACCTGCTCGAGCGCGATCCGGCCGGGCGAATTCGCGTGACCGATCACAAGACCGGGAAAGTGCGCGCCGCCAAGGACTTCGTGATCGGCGGCGGCAAGACGCTGCAGCCGGTTTTATATGCGCTCGCGGCTGAACGCGTGCTGGGCGAGCCGATCTACGCCGGCCGGCTTTACTACTGCACCGCGACCGGCGGCTACGAAGAGCGCGTGGTTGAAATCAACGACGAGGCGCGGCGCTCGGCGCGCGAATTCGTCTCGATCATCAAGGAGTCGCTGGAAGCGGGGTTTTTGCCCGCCGCACCGGACGATCGCGAATGCGATTGGTGCGACTACAAGCGCGTCTGCGGCCCGTACGAGGAGCGGCGCTCCCGAATCAAACCGAAAGCCCGGCTTAAATCGCTGAACCGGCTGCGCGAGATGCGATAACGCCGTGGCCGATACCGTCATATCCGACCAGGCGATCCGCGATCGGATTCGCGACGACCTCGGCGTCACGCTCGTAATCGAGGCCGCCGCCGGTACCGGCAAGACCATGGCGCTGGTGAATCGAATCGTGTCGGTGATCGGGTCGGGGCGCGGCGAGCTGGCGCGGATCGTCGCGGTGACGTTCACCGAGAAGGCTGCCGGCGAGCTGAAGCTGCGGCTGCGCGGCGAAATTGAACGTGCGCGCCATAACACCGAACTTTTAAGCGAAGCGCGCTCGCGCTTCGACGAGGCGCTCAAGCAACTCGAAGAAGCACGAATCGGAACGATTCATTCGTTTTGCGCCGACCTGCTGCGCGAGCGGCCCGTGGAAGCGCGGGTCGATCCGATGTTCGAAGTCGCGCCCGAGGACGTTGCGGGCGAGATGTTCGACGCCGCGTTCGAACGATGGTTCGAGCGAGTGCTGGACAATCCGGGCGAGGGGATGCGCCGCCTGCTGCGGCGGCGCGATCTGTCGGAGCGCACGGGGCCGCGCGCGATCGCGCGCCGCGCGGCGCTCGAGCTGCTGAACTGGCGGGACTTCGATTCGCCGTGGCGCCATTCGCCGTTCCAGCGCGACGCCGAGATCGACGCGATCGTCGCGGAGATCGAAGCGCTGGGCAAACTTTCCGAACTCGGCGAGCCTGACGACTGGCTGGCCAAGGGCCTCGACGCGATCGCGCGCCCTGTTGCCGAGGCGACGCGGCTGGAGGCGGTGCGCGGACGCGACTACGACGCGCTCGAGTCGGTGCTGATCGGGCTTTGCGGCGGGCGGCGCTGGGACTGGAAAGGATACGGCGGCGGCTTTGGCGAGGCGACGCGCGACGAAGTTTTTCGGCGCCGCGCCGAGCTGCACGCGCGGCTGAAGAAGTTTCGCGACGATGCGGGTGCGAATCTCGCGCCTATCCTGCGCGACGAACTGTGGCCGATCGTTGGTATCTACGAGGACCTGAAGCGCCGCGCGGGGCGTTTGGACTTCCTGGACCTGCTGCTGGTCGCGCGCAACCTGGTCCGCGACAATCCGGCGGTGCGCGCCGAGCTGCAAAATCGCTTCACGCATATTTTCATCGATGAGTTCCAGGATACCGATCCGCTGCAGGCGGAAATTCTGCTGCTCCTTTCGTCGGCCGATCCCGCCGAATCGAACTGGCTGAAGGTCAAGCCGATCGCCGGGAAATTATTTATCGTCGGCGATCCGAAACAATCGATTTACCGTTTCAGGCGCGCCGACGTTTCTCTTTACCAGGACGTGAAAAAAAGGCTCTTGGAGAATGGCGCGCAGCTCGAATATCTGACGGTGAGCTTTCGCGCGACTCCCGCGATTCAAACAATGGTCAATGCCGCGTTCGCGCCGCTGATGAGCAAGGAATCGGGCACGCAGCCGGCGTACGCGCCGTTGATGCCGTATCGCGCCGAGCTCGGGACACAGCCTTCGATCGTCGTGTTGCCGGTGCCGGAGCCGTACGGCGACTACGGGCGAGTGGTCGATTGGAAAATCGACGAGTCGATTCCCGATGCGATTGCCGCGTACGCGCGATGGCTGGTTTACGAAAGCGGATGGACGGTGACCGAGCGCGAGGCGCCCGAAGTGCGTGTGCCGATTCGTCCGCGCCATATATGCATTCTGTTTCGCCGCATGAATTCGTTCGGGCGCGACGTAACGAGGCCGTATTTGCGCGCGCTCGAAGCGCGGCATCTCCCGCACGTGTTGGTCAAGGGCGGCTCCTTCAACGAGCGCGAAGAAGTGATCGCGATCCGCAATATCCTGGGTGCAATCGAGCGGCCCGATGACGAGTTGACGGTGTTCGCTGCCCTGCGCGGGCCCGTGTTCGCGCTGACGGATGCGGCGCTGCTCGAATTTCGCATGACGCAGGGGCGCCTGCATCCGTTTCGCAAGCTGCCCGACGATATCCCCGACAGTCTCAAGGAAGTGAAGGCCGCGCTCGACGTGATCAAGGGATTGCATCGCGGGCGGAATCGAAGGCCGATTGCGGAGACGATTGCGACGCTGCTGGCTGTCACTCGCGCGCATGCGGGAATCGCCATTTGGCCGACCGGTGAGCAGGCGCTGGCCAATATCATGCGAATCATGGACCAGGCGCGGCGTTACGAAGCGCGCGGCGGGATGACATCGTTTCGGGCTTTCGTCGATGAGCTCGAAGCGCGCGCCGATCGCGACCAGGCGAGCGAGACGCCGATCGTCGAGGAAGGCACCGAGGGCGTGCGGATAATGACGGTGCATCGCGCGAAGGGCCTCGAATTTCCGATCGTCATCCTGGCCGATATCACCTGCAACGAAACTCGCGCCGACGCGTCGCGATATATCGAGCCCGCGTCGAAGCTGGCCGCGATGGAGCTTGCGGGATGCGCACCGCGCGAACTGCAGGAACATGCCGCGAAAGAGCATGACCGCGACGAAGAGGAGGCAATCCGCCTGCTGTACGTGGCTGCCACTCGCGCGCGCGATCTCATAGTGGTGCCGGCGGTTGGCGACGAAGAGTGCGACGGATGGCTCGCGCGGCTGAATCCCGTCGTCTATCCGGCGGAGCCGGATCGGCGGTCGCCAATTGCCCGACAGCCGCCGGGATGCCCCGAGTTCGGCGACGACAGTGTCCTGACCCGCCCCGCGAAAGCGCCGACCAAAATAAAATCGGTCGCGCCGGGATTACATCGGGCGCAGCAGGGAGAGCATCGGCCAGAGCATCAGCAAGAGCATCAGATAGTTTGGTGGGATCCCCGGCTGCTCATCCTGAACGTTGAGGAGAAGATGGGGCTTCGGCAGGACAAGCTGCTGCAAGCCGACGACAACAAACTCGTATCAGACCGCGGGATCAAGCTGCACGAAAAGTGGAGCGCGAGCAGGGCGGCGATGCTCGAAGCCGGAATGGCGCCGAGGATAAACGTCGCGACGGCGACCGAACTTGCGCTTGCAGCGCCGGCGGCCGGACCGGCGTACCCCGAAGCGATCGCGATCGAAGAGACGCGTCGCGATCGCGGACGGCCGCATGGCAAGCGATTCGGCACGCTCGTGCATCTTACGATGCTGCGTGCGCCAATCGACGCGGACGCGCGCAAGATCGGCAAGATCGCGGCGAGCGCGGCCAAGATGATCGGCGCGCCGCAGCAGGAGGTTGCCGCTGCTGCGTCTGCGGTAAAAGCTGCGCTTATGTCTCCGCTGATGCTTCGGGTGAAGGCCGCGGATACGGTAATGCGTGAATGTCCGCTGATGATCCGGCTCGAAGACGGCACCGCAGTTGAAGGGATCGCGGATCTCGCGTTCGCAGAGAACAGCGTCGCTGGCGCGGTTTGGACGGTGGTCGATTTCAAGACCGACGTAGATGTAGCGTCGCGGCTCGACGAATATCGCGCGCAAATCAGGTTCTATGTGCGGGCGGTCAGGGAGAGCACGGGGCGTCCGGCGAGCGGCGCGATTTTGTGGATCTAGGGGGATAAAGATGCGGGAGGTCATCCCTGTTAGAATAGGTAAAAGGGAGAGAGGTGGTTCATCTCCCTTGGTTGGATTGGACGATTTTGGACAATCGCGAAATTTTAGTTGTCGGATACGGATCGTTGCTTAGCGGCTATGGGTTGCTGGCCGAGCGGCGCGGCGGCGCGAGCCGGCTGGTGGCGCGTGACGTGCATCCGGTTTCGATTCGAAATGCGCGGCGTGGACTGGCCAAGCCTTCGAGCCATGGCAGGTACCTGGCGATGGATATCGAGGCTGTCGATAGCAGCCTGCCAATTGCTGCATCAACAGCGGCGGACCACCATGACGGCGGGATCGGCGGGCTGCTGCTGACGTTCGATCGCGAATACGCGCCGACGATCGCGCGGCGCGAGGACTACGATGCTTATGCGTTCGAGCGGTTGATCGGGCTTGCGGATCGCGCGGGCAAAGCGCTCGGCGAGTACCTGATGAAGATCGCGAGCGGGACGAATTTCGACCTGCTCACATACCGGATGGCGCTGCGCTCGATGCTCGACTACACGTCGCCGGGATATATATTCCATCCGATCGAAATCGACGACGGCCGTATCGCGATAATTGCGATCGGTTCGGGATTCGAAGGCAGCGGAGATCCGAGGATTGTCTCGCGACGCCGGCAATTCGGGATGGACCGGCTGCTGTCGCTCGAGGAATCGGTGCGGGTCGAAATTCCCGGTTTCGATCGCGCGGGACAGATAGGATATTACGCGGAGTGCATTCTCGGCGGATTGCATGGGCTGGAGGTAGGCGACCTGGAGCCGCGATTCGATCCGGATGCCGGATTGGTGCGCGAACTCGCAGCGCATCTCGGGCCGATCGCCGTCGGCGAGCGGGAGCGGTTTATCGAGGCGACCTCGCTCGACGCGGCGCGCTACGGCGAGCGGTTTTCGTTCTTATCGCGGCGCACGTCGAGCTTGACGGCGATCCTGGCGCTGGCTGGCGTCGTATAGTGACAGGGACGAGTCGATGGCCGCGAGAGCGAATTTTTCAATTCATGTAGCGAAAGAGAATCTGAAATTTTCGGCCGCGCATTTTATCGCCTACCCGGGGTTTCGCGAACCGCTGCATGGCCATAACTACCAGGTCGGCGTGTACGTCGAGGGGCGGCTGGCGAAGACCGGCTACGTGATCGATTTCGGGCTGATCAAAAAGCTCACCAAGGAGATCGTCGATCGGCTCGACGAGCGTACGATCGTTCCGGCCAACAGCGATTGCCTGACGATCGACGGACCCAAGGACGGGGTGGTGCGAATCCGCTACGAGAACGACGAGTTCGTGTTGCCGGCGGCCGACGTGTGTATCGTGCCTATCGTGCATAGCTCGGCGGAAGAACTCGCGCGCTACATTTGGGAGGAGTTGGCGGCGGCGCTGGGCGCGCGCGGTGCGCTGAAACTCGTGACGACGATGGAAATCTCGGTGGCCGAGGGGCCGGGTCAGTCGGCGCACTATCGCAACTCGACGGGCGGCATCTGATCGCGTTCTTTCCGTAACAATTTCCGCGATTTTAGGGCGTCTGATCCGCTCACTTGCAGTCATCGTCCTGTCAACTGTGTGCCCGGCGTGAGAGGATTTCGTAAGTAAGGGGAGATCTCTCATCGTCGGTTACGGAGCGAAAACAGGGGTGGCGTCGCAAGCGAAATTCGCGGAGCCGGAGGCACCTTTTGCGGTCGAGCGGGTACTGCTCGGGGCGCATCCGGCGATCGTGAAACTGCGCGCGTTGGTCGAGCGCGTCGCGCCGACCGAGGTGACGGTGCTGATCACGGGCGAGAGCGGCACCGGCAAGGAAGTGGTTGCGCAGGCGATTCATGCGCTGTCGCCGCGCAGCCGTCAGCCGTTCGTGCCGGTGAACTGCGCGGCGATTCCGCACGAGCTGCTCGAGTCCGAGATGTTTGGCCATGAGCGGGGCGCATTCACGGGCGCCGCAGCGTCGCGTCACGGGCTGCTGACGACGGCCGATCGCGGCACGATCTTCCTGGACGAAATCGGCGAGATGGTCAACGGGTTGCAGGCGAAACTTCTGCGCGTGCTCGAAGACGGCGTGGTGCGGCCGGTTGGCGCGGACCGGGCGACGCGGATCGATGTGCGCGTGATCGCGGCGAGCAACGTCGATCTGGCCGAGGCGGTGGCGAAGGGCGCGTTTCGCAAGGATCTTTTCTATCGTCTGCAGGTGGTACCGATCGTGATTGCGCCGTTGCGCGAGCGGCGTTCGGATATCCCGCTGCTGACGGAACACTTTCTCGGGCGCATCCGCGATCGCACTCCCGGGCGCGAAATCGCAATCAGCCGGGAGGCGATGGTGGCGCTATGGTCGTACGATTGGCCGGGCAATGTGCGCGAGCTCGAGAATATGGTCGAGCGGCTGGCGATTCTGTGCGAGGGCTCGATTATCGACACGTCGATTCTGCCAGAGTACCTGGTGGCAGGCGCGCGGCCTGCGACGGCTCCGATTGCAGTCAAGCTGAGTGACGGCCCAGTGAACCTGAACAACTTGGTACGGGAATTGGAAGGTAGATTGATAAACGATGCGCTAAAGCAAACCGGAGGGAACAAACAGGCGGCGTCGCGGTTGCTGGGACTCAAGCGGACGACATTTTCCGCGAAGCTAAGGCGCTGCGGTGTGATAGCTCCGGCAGCTTTGGACGACGGCGAGGAAGACTAGACGAGCAAGGAATTCTATGGATGAAGCAAACAGAGCGCCTCAGATAATGGTGGTTGACGACGATCAAGACACCGTCGTAATCCTTGCCCACCATTTGCGGCGCGAAGGCTTTGTCGCGATAGAGGCCAACTCTGGAGCACAGTGTCTCAAACTGGTTCATGAAAACGAAGTTGACGTAATTCTGCTCGACCTGATGATGCCCGAAATGGACGGCTTCGAGGTCGTGAAGGCGCTTCGGGACGATCCCATGACCGCGGAAATCCCAATCATCATGATTACTGCGCGCGACGATTTGGATGCGCGGGCCGAGGGGATGCGCCTGGGAGTCAGCGACTTCCTGGCCAAGCCGGTATTCCGGCGCCAGCTCGCCAGCCGCGTCCGTGCACAGCTCGAAGTGGTCGAGACGGCGCGCAATGCGAGCGCGGCGATGGATCGCCTCGAAGCGGTGAGGAATCGGCCGCAGCATTAGGCTGGTTGGCGAGATCGATTGGAGTGCCGGGGTCACGGTTCGGTAGTTCCGTCTTGCCGCAGTGCGCGGGCTGCACGCGAGCGCATTGCGATCCCCTGACGCGTTCGACTACAAATTAGTGGGCAAGGATCGCTTCCAGGATCATCGTTCGAGATGAGAAGGAGAAATTCGCGATGAACGGTGAGAGCCGAAAACCGCAAGCTAACATAATTGCGGCGCTGACATACCTGCTGGGCTTCGTCACCGGCCTGATTTTTCTTTATCTCGAACCGTACAATCGGGACGAATTCGTCCGCTTTCACGCGCGTCAGTCGATTGGCTTCTCGGTTGCGTGGTTCGCTATCGGCGTCGTGTTCGGCGTATTTATCGCGGTACTGCCCCATGGATTGGGAGCGCTGCTTAATTTTCTTCTGACGCTAATCGACATCGCACTCGCGGTGTTCTGGCTTTTCCTCATGTACAAGGCCTACAACGGCGAGCGCTACCGGATTCCCGAGCTGGCCGACATCGTCGATAGCATCGCGGGAACTCCGACCGCGTAGCATCGCGCATCGCGCTCACGGCGCGCGGCCAATTTCCGAAATCTACTTATCCGCGGCGTCGTCGGGCGGCTGATCGGTCCCGTCTTCGTTTTCGGCCGTCGCAGGCGGTGGAACCTGCGACTCGATGTTCGCGGTACCCTGCGGCGCCATGCGCAAGCTCGGCTCGCGATCAATCGCGTCGAGCACGCGGCGCGAAATTTCGTCGGTGATCTGCGGCGCGGAGTAAGTTTCGGCGGGATAGCGAATGACTATTTCCAGGCCGGCCTTGCTCAGATACAAGCGGCTTTGGGGCTTGGGCGTCTCGAGCATGATGTTGAGGTCGCGCTCCAGATGCCGATAGTCGCGCATCACGCGGTCGCGATAGCGTGCGAACACTTCATCGACAACCTCGAGCAGGCGTTTCTCGGCCAGCCGGTAGTCGATATTGGGGGCGAGCGTGAGCCGCACCTCGTTCCATACGAAGCTGGTGCCGGGCGCCTGCTTGAAGAAGTTGCCCGACGGCTGAAACACGATCGCGTTGGAAAACACTGCCACGCGGCCGGTGGGCTCGTGATGCGTCCCGGCGCCGCCGAGCTCCATCAGCGAAAGTTTCACCAGCCCGATATCGATCACGTCGCCGGTCACGCCGCCGATTTGGACGCGGTCGCCGGCCTTGATTCCGAATCGCCCGATTAGAAAGAAGTAGCCGGCGATCGACAAAATCACATTCTGCAGAGCGACGGCGATACCGGCGGCCGCGAATCCCACCACGGTGGCGGCCGATCCGATCTCATCGGAGAAATTGATCAGCACGACGACCAGGACGATCAGCCCGAGCACGAGACGGCGCGCCGCCATCACCTGCCCGCGGCGGCGAATATCGGTCACGTAGCGGTTGGTGATCCATCGCCACGCCATCGCACCGAGAAAGATCAGCATGAAAGCGGCGCCCAGCCCGATCATGCGGATGACGAGGCTTCTGAATTCCTTGTTCCAGCGCTGTTCGATCGCGGCGTGCCACCTGCCGACGTTGTTGGTGTAAATCCCCAGCAGCACGATCTGCTTGCTGAGCGGCAGCGCGGCGTCTCTTGCGAGTTGGTACTCTTCGAGCAGGCTCTCGAATGATTTCGTGCGGTCTTTGAGTGTTGCGACGTCGGCGGTGGCGGTGCCCTGCGAGAGTGCGTTTCCGCGCGCGTTGAGGTCGGCGATCAAGCTGATGATCGACTGGCGGACACCGGCGGCGCGCACGGCCAGCGCTTGCGCGAGCGCGCTGTTCTGATCGAGGGCCTCGAGTTTGTTGCTGAGCGCGATCAGTTCGGTGGTGAGGCCGAAAATCCCGGTGGGCTCGGCTCTCGCCACGAAGGTGCTCTCGGCCGGGAGGGCAGTCGGCCGTTTGCCGCTGCTATCGGAAATCGAATGCTCGAGCTCGTCTATTTGCGCGGCCAGTCCGCCGCTCTGATCGGGCGACGAGCTGCCGCTTTTGAACTGCGCGAGTGCCTTGAGCGTATTGACGCGCTCCTGTTTGAGATCGAGTTCGCTCTGCGATTCTTGAATTTCGGATGCGATCGCCGCGCGCTGGCGGGCAGGCGCTTTGGCGAGCCGCGCCTGCAAATCCTTGATGCGCGCGCGGATCGCATTCGCGGCGGCGTCGAGCGCCTGGTAAGTTTGCGTGACGTTGCCCAGCCCGGCAGTGTCCGCGCCCGTGGCGACCGACGGTGAACCGGCGGATCCAGCGGCGGCGCGGGCGTTTGGGTTGGTCTTGGCAATGAACTTCGCTTGCTTGCGCGCGTAGTCGAAAGCCAGCCGCAGGACTTCGCCGGCTACCTGGCGGTCATCGGCGAAAAAAAGTGTTTCGTCAGGATCGCGCACCAGCTGCGCTTCGACGCTTAGATGCCCGTACCAGCTGATCACGTCGCTCAGATACGAAATCACGGTCTGCGCGTCGGGAGGCGACGCGGCCGCCGATGTGTTGCGTGATGCGGGACTCGACGCGGATGCCGGCTGGGGCGCGGCGGTTACCAGGACGGTCGGCGCCACCGATGCGGTTTGGGAATCGGTCGCGGGCTTCGGACTCTGGGCGAATGCGGGCGCGGTAGTCCCGCCGGGAAATCCGGCAATCGCGATCGAAAGTGCAATCGCGAACGCGCCTTCAATTCGAAGGCGCATGCCGGCTGACGGAATCGAAGTCTTACCGTGGGGACGCATCGCGATTAGTCCGGACCCGGGATGCGCACGCCCGCGCCGAGTCAAAACAAACCCTACCACTGAGGCGAGAAGAAATCCTGACTCGGGTGCAGGGGCTGGCCCCTGTCTCAGTTGCCGACGCGGGCGGCGCCGCGCTCGGGCGCGAGATCTGCGTAGCGCGCGGGAGGCGTCCAAGGCGTGTCGAGCGCGTCGAACTCACGCATCAACCCGTCGATGTCTTTGACGTTGGCGGTTTTGCGGATCAAATCACGGACCATCACGGGCCGCTCGTTCAGCCGGTGACGAAGCATCCCGCGAATCGCGCGTTCCGCCAGATCGTTCACGACCTTGCGGCCGGATACGGGCTTGCCGTCAACGGTGAGCAGCGTGCGCGCCTGAATTTCAGAGAGCGCGGTGCGCAGGTACTCGACGTGCGGCGATTCGTCGGAGCGGATGAAGCGCACGAGGTTGGCGGCGTCGATCGGAGCGTCGGAAACTTCGGGGTCGGACAGGATTTCCTCGGCCCACGCGAACGTCGAGGTGGCGAAGACTTCGATCGCGAGCACGTTGGCCATGAAGCGAATCAGTCGCTCTACCTGCTGGCCAAGCTCCGGGAAAAGGGCGACGGGCTGGGAGGATCCGCGCTGTGCGATGAGGTTCGCGTAAATTTCAGATGAGATCGCGGGATTGGACAGCGCCGCATCGCGGGCTGCGTCCCACATCTGGCGATGGCCGCCCTCTTCGGTCCATCCCGCTTCGTCGCGCGCGTGCGCTTCGAACAGGCCGCCGGTGAGATGGGCGATCGCGGTGCCGGCGGTGTTCTCGCGGATGAAGGTGGCGAGAGGCGGCACGGGCAGCTCGCGAATCATCGCGCCGAAGCCCTCGACGATCGCGATTTCGGACAGCCATCGCACCATCGGCTCGCGCACGCCCGAGCGGAGGATGAATTTTACCTGCGCGACGTTGGGCGCCTGCGGCGAGATAGTGTCGGCGGGAATCTCGAAGAGCGGAGTTCCCGAGGTCGCGACGTGCTGCTCCTGCCAAGCCTTGATAGCCGGCACGCGGAACGCGGTCCGCGGGGAGCGGTAGTGACCGTCGGCGTCGAAACCGCCGTGGCATTTCACGCCCTTGACGATAAGCGGCTCACGGGTGGGAACGTTGGCGAGAATTTCTTCTTTCGAGAAGTTCAGTTGCGATTCATGAGGCATCGAAAGGTCCCCTGGATTCCTGCGTAAATGCGCCGCCGCAAGCGTTCAGGAGCACGCGACTACTTGCCTAACATACGTTAGGGTCTCCAAATGAGTCAACGCCGTCGAGTGTGACTAAAAATCGCCATCATTGATCCCCGCCGCCGCAAGCGCGCCTCATTTTGCGGCTGTGGGCGCGTGCGGATCGCGCGTAAAGAGGGCACGGGGGCCATCGGTTGTCAAGTTTCGATTCGGATCTTAATCGATCGCTCAATGTTGCCCGGCCTCTGTACGCGCGCTAGTTAAGATCCCGTCTGTATTGATCGTTACTCTTGATGGCCTGAAAACGTCGCGCGGATTGCAACGGCAAAGTCGGGGGATTTGACCACCGAGCCAACGCGCGCATATCCATCGAGCCGCTGCTTGGATTGAGAAGTGGTGTGGGCAGGCGGGTGGGCATCGCGGATGCTGAGCGGGCTGATGGTCCGATGAAAAGAGCCGGTGCGCATGGCGCAAGTTTGTTTTGGCGCTTTTCGATCTCGGAGCCCTGAAGTCCGCGCCGTCGGGCGCTGCGGCTGGCGTTGTTGGCGCGACGCGACGGCTATACGACGCATTCCCGGCATCTCCCGAATCGATTTTTCCCCCATCACTCGCAGTTCCAATTCGAATTTTGAAATATCTGTCCAACGGCCCCTGACGGTGTCCGGCGGTAAGGCCTCGCGCCGATGCACGTGCGTTCGCACGTCCTCGACCGCGGCACGCCGACCGGAACTCGAAGCCTTGGGAGGTTGAGTTGTGCGAAACGGACGCCTGGTTCATCGACGCGCCCACGCATCGCGATTTGCTTACGGCGCGCCGTCGCCGTTGGAGCGTCTGCAATCGTTGTCAGCATTCGGCAGCCCGCGGGCGTTTTCACGCGTGGCGCGCAGCGCGCAAGTCGAGGCCGCGCCGTGGAAGATGCAGCGTTTGCAGCTCGGCAGCCGCCTGCCGATCAATCTGCGTCATTTCCTGGCCGAGCACCTGGGGTCCTCGATGCGTGTCGAGGACGACTCGATCGTCGCGCTCGAACCGCGCTCGAATGAAACCCTGATGCGCGAGCTGGCTCGGGCGATTCGGCGCTTTTCCGCCGAGCGCGCGCGCGAAGCATGGTGTGAATGCGCGATGGGACTGGATCGGCTCGAGCGCGAGTTCTTCGCCGCGCCCAGCGACGACCGCGGACCCGTCGTGTTGTGCCTGCGATGCTCGTGCGTGGGCGCCGGTCCTCTCGATCAGCATTGCGGGAGCCGATGCATCCCCGTCCACCTGGGCGCCGAGGTGCGCGCGCAGCAACTCGAGGGCGAGTGCGTGGATGGGGCGCTGAGGCCCGACGCGCTGCGTCGCGCGGTCGAGAATTTCCGCCTCCGCCGGACCGAAGGCGGCCTGCCTCATTATGATTTGGACTGCTACGTGGCGGGCGGACAGGTGATTTTCACCTGGCGTCCGTTGCAGGCATAGGGCAACGAAAACGATTCACTGAAAGAAAACGGGCGCCGGATTTCTCCGTCGCCCGATTGGCAATCAGAATTTCAGTTCTTGGGATTTACATCGCGGACGCCCGACGGCGGCGCTGTTCCTTACGGCGGCGGCGCTGGGCCTCGGAACGCTTGCGCTTGCGACGGACGCTGGGCTTCTCGTAAAAAGCCCGCTTCTTCATCTCCTTGAATACGCCCTCCTTGGCCAGCTTGCGTTTGAGTACTCGCATCGCCTGGTCAAGAGAGCCTTCGACCCGAATTTCCATAGTCCTCCGTCCGTCCGGTGATTAGCCTATCGAGCTTAGGTCCGCCCTTGGTCTGAGTCAACCAGCGCAGGTGCATCGGTGCATCCAGGTGTTCTCCGCGGATCCCATAATTGCTCTTCATGCGCACAACCCGCGTCTGGTAAAGGAATGGAATCGGCAGGGGTGACCCCTGCACCCAGTATTAGGAGGGACGGATGCGGCGCTTCGTGCCTGTTCGAAAGGTTAGGGCGCGGAGGAGCGTCAGCTTGTTCGCGGGACTGCGAAGCGCGATGCGTACAAAAGGAGCTTCGAGATGGATTTGGGTTTGACGGGAAAAGTCGCGATGGTGACGGGCGCCAGCCGCGGTCTGGGCCGCGCGATGGCTCACGCGCTCGCGGACGAGGGGATGTACCTCAGCGTTTGCGCGCGAACCCAGGATACGCTGACCGAAGCAGTCGCCGCGCTGACGCAGACCGGGTCGGCGCCGCGACCGGCGATGGGGTTGGTCGCCGACGTGACGAAGCCCGAGGACGCGCAAAAGTGGGTGGATGAAACCGTCAGGAGATTCGGCGGAATCGACGTGCTCGTCAACAATGCCGGCGCGGCGCGGCCGGGGGCGCTCGCGGAAATCCCCGAGTCGGCGTGGCAGGAGCAATTCGATCTGAACCTGTTCGCGCCGGTGCGGTTGGCGCGGCTGTGCGCCCCGCACATGGAAAAGCGCGGCGGCGGTTCGATCATCAATATCGGTTCGATCTACGGGCGCGAGTCGGGCGGGCCGCTCACCTACAACGCGTCGAAAGCAGCGCTGCATTCGTTCACCAAGATGCTCGCGCGCGAGTACGCGCCGAAAAATATCCGCGTCAACACGATCGCTCCCGGCTCGATACTCACGGCCGGCGGAAACTGGGAGCAGCGCTTTCGCGAGAATCCAGCCTTCGAGAAGGATTTCATCGGCCATGAGATGCCGGCCGGGCGCCTGGGCCGTCCCGAGGAAGTCGCGTACGCGGTCGTGATGCTCGCGTCGCCGCGCGCGAGCTGGATTATGGGCGCCAGTATCCCGGTGGACGGCGCGCAGGGACGATCGATCCTGTGATGATGCGGCTGCGCTTTTTCTTCCGATTCTGCTTCCCGATTGTCGCGGCGCTTATCCTCGCGGGATGCAGTGCGCCGCTGCCGAGCACCGAGCTTCCGCCGGCACGGTTCGTCTCGGCAGCGCCGGAGTTTCCCGGCTTTGAGGACTACCGCGGAATCATCAATCTGCCGATCAAAACGTCGGGGATGGATCAATCGGAAATCGCGGACCTGGCCAAGGCTGCGCAAATCGATTTCATTTTTCTTGCCGATCGCGTCCAACCCGGTGAAAGCGAAAGCGACTCCGACTTCGGAATCGCAGGATTCTCGAACGGCATTCTTTTCATTCCGGGCGGCGCGTTCGAAATCGGCGGCAGCGAGATAATCGGCGTGAACATCCACGAACCGATCAAACCCAACCTCGCGCCCAACGATTTGATTTCGGCGATTCACGACCAGGGCGGACTTGCGATTGCGGCCGACCCCGCGAAGTTTGCGTCGTCGGCAGACTATGCACTGGCGGACGCGATGGAGGTTTACAACCAGCGCTCGGCCTGGACGGCGCAAAATCCCGCCGCGCTCTACTTTCGCGCGATTTTTCTCGGCATCGATCATTTCCTGTCCGGGCTGGACCTTCGCCCCGATGCGAACCTCGCGCTTTACGACCGAATGACGGCCGGCGCGCGGGTCCCGATGCTCGCGGGAATGGGCGCGCCCGACAACATGAACGTGCTCGGCGCGAAGGTCGGCACGTTGCCGCAGCTTTTTCTGTTCTGCACCACCCATCTGATTGCGCGCGAGCGCGATTCGGCGCCGATGCTCGAGGCTCTCCGGCTCGGACATTCGTATGCGAGCTTCGACTATCTGGGCTACGTCGGCGCGTTCGCGTTCTTCGCACGCGTGGCAGACACAACGACAATGATGGGCGATGAAGTGCGCCTCGCGCCGGGACTGGCGCTCAAGACCGAACTGCCCGGCGCGGCCGATCGAATCGCGATGTATCAGAACGGCGCTGAAGTGGCGTCGGCCGAGAATGCGTCGATGCTCGAGTTCGCGCCGAAGTCGCCGGGCGCGTACCGAATCGAGGCCTATCGCAGCGGCAAGCTATGGATCCTGTCGAATCCTGTGTACGTGCGCTGAAGCAGGGGTGAGCAGGGCTGAGCCCTGCACCCAGTGTTAAGGCCGCGCTCCGTTGTCGCGCGCAGTCTCTTAATACCGGCCTCCCGTGCCAACGGGTCTCAATACTGCGCTGCAGTCGCCACGGCCAGGGGTGACTCCTGCACCCAACCTTGCTGCCTCCGCCACATTGGCTCCAATGAACGGCCGTCGTGGCCGGGCAGGGCGTCTAGTTTATACGGCGATTCCCGAACTCATACCGGCTCGCGCAGCGCGCGCATTTTTGACAGGCTCCCGGTCGTGATCGTATAGTCAGATCGGGCTGTGGGCGTGCATAGTGCGCACTGAGAGAGCTCCTGCGGCAGAACAAAAAACAAAAACCCCGCGAACCTGATCCGGATAATGCCGGCGTAGGGAAAAAAACCGACGGCGCGACGTTCGCGGCTGCGCCCGGGCCGCTTCCCCAATACCAGGGAAGCGGCTCAAAAATGCTGGACTCCATCGCAACCTCAATTACACTCAACGGCGACCCGTACCCGCTCGACCGTGACACGGCGCTGACTGCGCTGTTGGAACGCCTGAACATGCGCCGCGGCCGCGTGGCCGTCGAGATCAATCACGAGATCGTGCCCAAGGCCAGATACGACGAGACGATGGTAAGGGCGGGCGACCATGTCGAGATAATCAACTTCGTCGGCGGCGGATAGCCGCCCGCCCGCAAGGCGGTGAAAAGGTGAAAAGTAAAATATGCAGGACACGTCATTTGAATTAGGCGGAATAAAATTCCACTCGCGTCTGATCGTCGGCACCGGCAAGTATCGCGACTTCGCCGAGACCAAGGCTGCCGTCGAAGCAAGCGGCGCCGAAATAGTGACGGTCGCGGTGCGACGCGTGAACATCACCGATCGCGGCAAGGAAAATCTGCTCGACTATCTCGATCCCAAGCGCTACCAGATTCTTCCCAACACCGCGGGATGCTTCACCGCCGACGAGGCGATTCGGACCTGCCGCCTCGCGCGCGAGGTCGGCGTGGGCGAGCTGGTGAAGCTCGAGGTGATCGGCGACAACCGGACGCTGTTTCCCGATGTCGCCGCGACGATCGAAGCGGCCAGGGTGCTCGTCAAGGAGGGATTCAAGGTGATGCCGTATGTCACCGACGATCCGGTGACTTGCCTGAGGCTCCAGGAGATCGGATGCGTGGCGGTCATGCCGCTGGCGGCGCCGATTGGCTCAGGCCTGGGAATCCGCAATCCATACAATCTCGCGATCATCATCGAGCAGGCGAAGGTCCCGGTGATCGTCGATGCGGGCGTGGGGACCGCGTCCGATGCCGCCGAGGCGATGGAATTCGGATGCGACGGCGTGCTGATGAACACCGCGATCGCGGGCGCGAAGGACCCGATTGCGATGGCGCGTGCGATGAAGCTTGCGGTCGAGGCGGGGCGCCTGGCGTATCGCGCGGGCCGGATCGAGCGCAAGCTCTACGCGACCGCCTCCAGCCCGCTGAGCGGCCTGATAGGGTAGGCCGCCTTGTCGCCGCGGCCGCGCGTCAGCTTTAGACTTTATCTGATCACCGATCGCCGCGTCGTAAAGAACGGCGATCTCATCTCCGCGTGCGAAACCGCGCTGACGGTGGCGCGGGAAGCCGCGCCGCCCGGAACCGTCGCGTTGCAACTCCGCGAAAAAGATTTATCCGCGCGCGCGCTCTACGAACTGGCGCTCCGCCTTCGGGAAATTTGCACGCGCGCCGGTGCGCCGCTGATAGTGAACGATCGCGTCGATGTAGCAATTGCCGCGGATGCCGACGGTGTTCATCTTCCCTTCGATTCCATCGGCGTCAGCATGGCGCGCAAGCTGCTCGGGCCCGATCGACTCATCGGAGTGTCGAGTCACTCGCCCCCCGATGTAGCCGGCGCCGCGCGCGAGGGCGCCGACTTCGCGGTTTTCGGTCCCGTCTTCGATCCGCTATCCAAGCCGGCCACCGCGTCCGCGCGGGGTGCGAGCGGCCTTCGGGCGGCGTGCGGCGCGGGCGCGATCCCGGTCTTCGCACTCGGCGGCATCACGCCCGATCGCACGCGCGAACTGTTCGCATCTACCGACCCGGCCGCGCGACCGGCAGGAGTCGCGTCGATCGGAGCGATATTTGCCGCCGACTCGCCGGCCATGGCTACCGCGGCGATGCTGTCGGCGCTCGACCCGTCGTGGACTCGCCGGCGATGACTGACTTTGCCGCGTCGAGGAGAGTATCCGGCCGCGGCAGTTCACGATAATAGGGCGACGTAAAAACCCATCGCACGACACCATCTCGATCGACGACAAAAAACGCCGGTATCGCGTTGTCGGGCTCGGCATTGCGATGATGTTGCACAAGACCGAGCGGTGCGAGGACGGTCTCGGCGGTATCGCTCAGCAGCGGGATTTTCGTGCGGAGAAATCCCGCGAGCATCTTCGATCTTTCGATGGGATCGGTGCTGATCGCAACCGTATCAATGCCGGCGCGGCGAAAATCGCCGGCACGCGCGGTCAGTTCAGCGAGCTCGAACCGCGCGAACGGGCAATAGTCTCCGCGATAGATGTAAACTAAAGTTGCGCTCGCATCGGAAGGCGCCGGTCCACGGCGGATCGAGTCGTTCTGATCGACGAGCGCGAAGCTTGGGAATCGCTGTCCCACCGCGAGCTTCAGCTTAAACGGCGGATTCATCGTCCCGCGCATCGCGTAGCTGACGAATCGGCCGCCGCCCGCTCCAACGACGATGCACGCCATGAATGCGAGCAGACCGAATCCGAGTTTGGCGTGCGGCGAATCGAGTCCCAGTGCGAGTCGCAACCCCACAATCGAGAACACAATCGCAGCTGCCGCGATCGCGAACGCGGGCCACGGAATTCGTTCGTGAATGCCCATCCACGGCGCCGACCAGAACGACACCAGAACATATTCATAGAGCGCGAAGCCGCACGCGATCAGGATGACAGCACCGATCGCTCGGATTGGCTGAAATGGCGGAATAAGCCAGGGCTCGTCGTACAACTCCGGCGCGCCCTCGTCCAAGCCCGGACCGTCCGGTTCCGAGGTGGCCATCAGTTGAGCATGCCGGCATTCATCGGGTTGAATCAGAAATGTTCCGGCTCGCGTTCGCGGCGATTGTCGCATTCAAGCTGCAAGGTTAGATGGTGGATGTCGAACTTGGTCTGGAGCAGATGGCACATCTCGGCGAGCACTCGATCGCGATCCACATCCGGGGCGACCACCGCGTGCGCCGAAAGCGCGATCTGCCGGGTCGTCAGACACCAAACGTGAAGGTCGTGAATCTCTTCGGTGCCGCTGACGGCCAGCAGGTCGTTGCGCATTTCGTCCAGGTCAATATGCGACGGCACCGATTCCATCAGGACGTCCACGCCCTCGCGCACCAGACCCCACGAACCGTACAGCACCAGGCCTCCGATCAATATGCTCACGGCGGGATCGGCCTGCATCCATCCGGTGAAATAATTAAGCGCGCCGGAAGCGAGCACGCCCACCGAGCCAACGAGATCGGAGATGACGTGCACGAACACCGCGCGCATCGCCATCCCACGCCTTGGGCCGCCGGCCGTGTCGGTCGAGGTCATCCACGCGGAGAAGGTGTTCACGCCGATTCCGACGATCGCGACAGCCATCACGCCCAGCCCTGAAACCGAACGGGGGTTTCGCAGCCGGCCGACCGCTTCGATCCAGATGAAGACCACCAGCAGCCAGAGGAAAAGGCCGTTGAGCAACGCGCCGAGGATTTCCGCGCGAAGGTAGCCGTAGGTTTTCAACGACGATGCGGGCCGCGTCGATATCCACAGCGTCAGCAGGCCCAGGCACAACGCTGCGATGTCGGTGAGCATGTGGACGGCGTCGGAAAGCAGAGCCAGGCTGCCCGTCAGATAGCCGCCGACGAGTTCGGTGACGAGATAGACCGACGTGACGCCGAGGACGGCTAGCAGGCGGCGCCGATCCGAATCCGCAGTCGCACGCGGTTCGCGATTGTCCATCGGGCTCCGCATCGCTTAATCATAGTGGATTAGCGAGAAGCAGTTGACCGGCGCCAGGCGCTCGCGTCCCTTGAGCGCGTCGAGCTCGACCACGAACGCGCATCCGATCACATTGCCACCGATCTTTTGCACCAGTTGCAGCGCCGCGGCAGCCGTGCCGCCCGTCGCCAGCAGGTCGTCGACCAGGAGCACGCGACCCAAGCCTTCGAGCGCGTCCCGATGCATCTGCAGCGACGCGCTGCCGTACTCGAGGTCGTAGGCCTGATCTACAGTATTGGACGGGAGCTTGCCGGGCTTGCGAGCAATCGCGAAGCCGACGCCCAATCGATACGCCACGGGCGCTCCGACGATAAAGCCGCGCGACTCTATTCCGAGCACGACGTCCACTTTACCGAGGTAAGGCTGCGCCAACTGATCGACCACCGCGGCGAAACCGCGCGCGTCGGCGATTAGCGGCGTGAAGTCCCTGAATACTATTCCGGGCTTGGGAAAGTCCGGGACGTCACGAATCAGTTTTTTAATTTCTTCGGTGGTCATCGTTGATTCCATCGCACAGGTTTCGGGCAATCCCGCGGGCGACGGTCAAAGATACTAGCTGCCGCCGGCCGCGGCAAAGCTAATCGCGCCGGAGGATGTCGGCTCGGGCAGATAGGCGAGCGGGTCTTTGGCGACGTTGTCGCGGCGCACCTCGAAGTGGAGATTCGCTCCGGTGGTGCGCCCGGAGCGCCCGATCTCTCCGATCTCCTGTCCGCGCGCGACCCGATTGCCCTCGCTGACCAGGTTGCGCTCATTGTGGCCGTAAACCGTCGCGTAATCGTCGTCGTGCCGAATGATCACGGTGTTGCCGTAGCCGTGAAGCGTGCCCGAAAAAATCACGACGCCGCTGTCGGCGGCATAAACCGGAGTGCCGGCCGGCGCCGCGATATCGACGCCGTCGTGCATCGCGCCGTTGCGGATTCCGAATCCCGACGACACCACTCCTTTTGACACCGGCCACTGGAATTGGCGCGACGCCCGCTCGCCGGTGTACGGATGCACACCGCTCGAGGCAGTCCCGATCGACGCGGCCCGATACGCGCCCGGAATCGTCAGGACCTGGCCGACGCGCAGCTCACGCGGATCGCTGAGCCCGTTCGCCACCATCAAGCGTCCGACGCTGACGCCGTATTCATTTGCTATATGGTAAACGGTCTCGCCCGCGACGACGACGTGAGTGACCGGGCGTTGCGCACCGACGCGAGAGTTGGCCAAAAGTGGCGCGCCGCTACCGCATCCCGCCAGCGCGAGCGACGCGGCGAGCGCGATTGCCACGCTCGCGCGCGAAATCCACCGCGTCCCTGTCATCCACTCCCCGATCACATCATCCGCCGTCCGTCACCACCGCTACCCGCCGCACCGCATCCTGCGAGCCGCGCGAAATCAGCGCGCTAATCCTGAAAGCCGTGCTTGCCCGTCATCTTTACGAATCGGCACTCGCCGAAATATTCCTCGCTCCAGTGCCCGGTCTTGCGGCTGATACGCACCAGGGTCTGGAGTTCATCTTCGCCAATTGGCGCGATCAATCGCCCATCCGGCGTCAATTGATTCAGCAGCGGAAGAGCAATTCCGGGCATCGCCGCCGTCACCATCACGACGTCGAAGGGCGCCTCCTCGGGCCATCCATCCGAACCGTCGGCGCATCGAAGATAGACGTTGCTGAAGCCCATCGAGTTGAGAAGCGCACGGGCGCTATCGTGAAGATGCGCGTTGAGCTCGACGGAATAGACTGCACGCGCGAGACGCGCGAGCACTGCGGTCTGATAACCCGAACCGGTGCCGATTTCGAGAACTTTCTCCGTGCCTTGGAGCTCGGCGACCTCGCTCATCAGCGCGACCATGTAGGGTTGCGAAATAGTCTGCGAGTCGCCGATTGGCAGAGGGCCGTCATCGTAGGCGTGCTCGTGAAGTTCCACGGGAAGGAACCGATGACGGGCGACCGTGCGCATCGCAGCGAGCACGCGCGGATCTTTTATCCCGCGGCGTTCGAGTTGCTCGAGCACCATCCGCTCGCGCGCGTTTTCGAGATCGATCGCCATAGCCGATACCATTATACAGATACGCCGGCCAACGATTAAGGTATCCCGGGCAGGCTTGCCGAGGTGGAGAATTCCGTCATTTCCGGCGCGTGGGAGATAGCAGAATGCCGTTTTTCGATTCGGCGGGAATCAAGATTCATTACCGTGACGGCGGCTCCGCCGGGGCCGTGTGCGCTTGATCTGTCTCCCTGCGAACGCGGGGCGGCCTGGACGAAAGGCTTAAAGGACCAAGTGCAAACGGGAAGCGGCCTCGGCTGGTCCCATAGTGTTAGTTTCAGCCAATCTGAGTTTTGTGAAAAGTAGAGGCGCGACGAATATGCTTATGACACCGGCAATTGTGTAGCGGATGTACTGCAACATATATCCCAGGACCGAGAAGTCACCGGCTATTGCTCTAAAGACCTTATCGAGAACGAGCAGCGCCACCAGCACCATGGCAACGGACATGGCGAATCGCAGCATTTTTGCCAGTGGCTTGGAGCTTCTGGGATCGAAGTCCACAGTGCTCAACTCAATGGGGCGGCCAATGACGATGCCCGTCAAAAATCCTGCATAGCCCAAAAATGCGCGGGGCTGACCGTCGATGCGCCAACCGTTGATTGCGATGGTGGCGAGCCAGAGAATCACGCTTGAGGCAACAACGATCGCCACTTGATGCTTATATGACAGCTTATTCCATCCGTCGCTGATTTTATCAGCACGTTTTATGGCTACGAAGGCGACAAGCAGTCCAATCACCCAACCAATGAGAACATCCCCGGGATAGTGGACACCGAGGTAGGGGCGCGAAAATCCTGTGGCAAGAATCGCCAGGACTGCGATGATTCTTACGAAGGGATATTCGACAAAGGCGTAGAGATAAGAGTAGAAAGCCGAACCGGACATGGCGTGACCAGAGGGCGTTGAATACTCGGTCGCAAGTGCTTTTGCATTCTCCCTTGATACCGCCCACTTCTGGAGATAGGTGCCTTCATGGATGAAGGGCCGAGGATTCTTGATGATTATCTTAAGGACGTGATTGAGACACATCGTCAGCAATACCAATACCGCAAGCCGGACAGCCAGCGTCTTGTCGAACATGACGTAGATTAGTGTCACGACAAGAATGTATCCCTCGACTTGGCCGACGAAACTGGCGAGTAGAAAGAATTTCGTGAGAAGAAGATTCCTGTGGTCTGCCAGGGATTCCATGACAGCCATGTTGAATGTCAATTGAGCCATGATTCTTGCTTCATGGGCCTGGCTGCGCGATGGCGATGACGGGCATCACGGTGAGCACGCGCGGTCTTTTATCCCGCGGCGTTCGAGCTGCTCGAGCACCATCCGCTCGCGCGCGTTTTCGAGGTCAATTGCCATTGCCGGCGCCATTATACAGATACGCCAGCCAACGATTAAGGTATCCCGAGCAGGCTGTGCTCGAATTCCTGTCAGCTCGGAAATCAGGCGCCCGGTCGAAGGGCGGCGCGGAGGACTCAGGCCTGGCGCAGGACGAACAGCACGAGCCACACGAGCAGGATCGTGCCGATCAGCCCGCTGGGCGTGTAACCCCATTGGTTACTGAAAGAATGAATCGGAAGTACGCCGAATAGCGCGAGTACAATCACTACGAGCAGAATTGTATATAATATTTCCCAGGCCTCGCGAAATTACTAGCGCTTGTTGTCGTGCTTGACCGCCGCAACCGCCTTGTCGATCGTCTTTCCGATCGCATCCTTGACGTTGCCGGCAGCTTGATCCATCTTGCCGCGATTTTTCAGCTTGCTATCGTTGGTCAATACACCAACCGCTTCTTCGACGCGTCCCTTAACTTTGTCAGTTGTTCCACTCATTAGTTGTTTCTTCCTTTTATTGAACTCAGATTTCGTTGTCGTGCAAAGTTATTTACTTGCCGCAGACGCCAGCGGCGCAATTATCACCGGTATGAGCAACGGTCCGTCTGACAAGCTTCGGTCTATTGAACCGATGCGCCCCCAATCCTCGCGCTGCCAGTGCTCCAGAATCACGCGCATCGACCACCAAACCAGGACGAAAACGACCAGCGATGCCAGCAAGGTGGGAATGGCGCCGTCGAGGCTGAGCACTTCCTGATAGCGGCCGGATGCGGCGCGGCGAAAGGAATCCGCTTCGACGAGATATCCGGTGACGGGAGTGAGCGCATTCGCAACAAAGCTGGCGAAGGCCGAGTACGCGACGCCGGCGGTTAGTCCGGCGAGCAAGCTCAATTTTTCCGCGCTGGCCGATAGATTGGCGCAGACAGGGTGGCGACGAGGTTGTGCCATGCGGGCCTCCTCAAGCCTTGCGATCGTACTAATGGCGTGGTCTAGCGGAACGTGGTCAAAGGCGAGCGGAAGGGCCACTGTAGGGCTGGATCAAGTCGGGACTCAACTCTTATATCGATTCCGGCTTTTTATAGCTTAAACTGATATTTTACTAATGTCAAGTCGGTGAAAATATAATCAACTGAGAAATAGATTGGATATATATTCCCCGGCACCCTCACCTACCTCGCTGGAGATGAGTGCGCGCCAACCCAACCCCTAACCCCTTCCCTTGAGGGAAGGGGAACAATCGAGGGAGGTGCGGGCTTGCGTCCGTGCGCGGGGAGAGAGAGATTCAGCCTTCGATGGCAATTGAAACGCAACGCCCCACTATCGCCGAGATCGATCTCGGCGCGCTCCGCTCCAATTTCCGCGCGCTGCGGGCCGTGGCCGCGCACGGCGAATTGATGGTCGTGGTCAAGGCCGACGCTTATGGGCATGGCGCGGTGACGGTGACGCGCACGTTGATCGACGAAGGATGCCGTCATTTCGGGGTTGCGACGCTCGACGAGGCGCGCGAGCTGCGAGAGGCGGGAATTCGCACGCGCGTGTACCTGCAGGCGGGCTTCTTCGCCGAGCAGGCAGCCGAGATTGTCGCGCTCGACTTGACGCCATTCGTCTTCGACGCCGCAATGATCGGACTGCTCGACCGCGCGGCCGCATCGGCCGGCCGCAGGGATTTTCCGATTCACCTCAAGATTGACAGCGGCGCGACGCGGCTTGGAGTGATGCCGGCGGATATTCCCGATGTCATCGAGGCGGTCCGGAGCGCGTCGGCGGTGCGCCTGGAGGGCGTCTGCACGCTGCTGGCCAACGCCGGCGATCCGCAGAGTCCGATCACCGACGCGCAACTGCGGGTCTTCAATAGGGCAATCGACACGCTGAACGCGGCCGGGATGAAGCCTTCGGTCATCCACGTTGCAAATTCGGCGGCGCTGGTGCTGCGGCACGACTCGCATTTCAACCTGGCGCGGCCCGGACTGGCGATCTACGGCCTGCCGCCGGTGGCCGCGGTGCGCGAGCGCGTCGAGCTGCGGCCGGTCATGACGTTCAAGACCCGGCTGATGCAGATCAAGCGCGCGCCGGCTGGAAGCGGCGTGGGCTACGGACATACCTTCGTCGCGCCGCGCGAAAGCCTGATCGGCGTGCTGCCGGTCGGTTACGCCGACGGCTACCGCAGAGGGCTGCAACACGGCGGCGAAGTGATAGTGCGCGGCGCGCGCGCACCCGTGGTCGGCGCGGTCTCGATGGACTTGACGACGATCGACGTCACCGACATCGCGGGCGCGTCGGTTGGCGATGAGGTAATCTTGTGGGGCGAATCGGGCGGGGAGACGATCAGCGTGAACGATGTCGCGCGGCTGGCGCAAACGATTTCGTACGAGATGCTTTGCACGGTCGGTAAGCGGGTGCCGCGCGTAATTCGGAGCTAGATGGCAATGAACAGCGACAGGGTCGTGATCAGACGCGCGCTGATCGGCGTAGCGGACAAGGCAGGGGTGGCGGATTTTGCCAAGGCGCTGGAACGGCACGGCGTGGAAATCGTATCGACCGGTGGCACGATGGCGGCTCTGGAAGCGGCCGGCGTGAAAGTCAGATCGGTCGAGAGTTTCACCGGCTCGCCCGAGATGTTCGACGGACGCGTGAAGACACTGCATCCGAAGATTCACGGCGCAATCCTGGCGCGGCGCGGCGACGAGAGCCATCAGCGCCAGATGCTGCAGCATCGGATCGAGCCGATCGACCTGGTGGTCGTGAATTTCTATCCATTCGAAAAAACGGTCGCGAAACCCGGCGTGAGTCTTGACGAAGCGATCGAAAATATCGACATCGGCGGACCCACGCTGGTGCGCGCGGCGGCGAAGAATCACGGCGACGTCGCGGTCGTGGTCGATGGTGCGGACTACGCCGCGATCGCCGCCGAACTCGACTCGCACCAGGGCGGGATCACCGCGGACACGCGATGGCGCCTGGCGCGCAAGGCATTCGCGCGCGTGACTGCTTACGACGCGGCAATCTCAAATTATCTCGGCACGCATACCGGCGACGGCGGCGATTCGGCGCTCGGCGAGACCTTCAACCTTGCGCTCGAGCGCGAACAGGCGCTGCGCTACGGCGAGAATCCGCATCAGACCGGCGCGCTGTACGGCCGCTTCCTCGAGATCGCGCATCAGCTTCACGGCAAGGAATTGTCGTTCAACAACGTGGTCGATATCAGCTCGGCGATGAACCTGATGCTCGAGTTCGAGGGCGAGCCGGGCGCGGTGGTGGCGATCCTGAAGCACAACACGCCGTGCGGCGTGGGCATCGGCGAAACGCTCAAGGGGGCGTGGGACAAGGCGTTCGCGACCGATCCGGACTCGCCGTTCGGCGGCATAATCATCGCGAATCGGCCGTGGGACATGGAGTTCGCACGCGCGGTCGATGAATTATTTACCGAGGTGCTGATCGGCCCCGCGTATCCGGACGAGGTAATCTCGTTCCTGCGCAAGAAAAAGAACCGGCGCGTGATGACGTTCAATCCGGGCGCGGTGGACCGCAAAGAACTTGACGTCAAGAAGGTGCTCGGCGGATTGCTGGTGCAGACGCCGGACCTGGCGATCGAAGACCCGCGCGAAGGCAAAATCGTGACGCGGCGGCGGCCCACCGACGCCGAGATGCGCGCGCTCACGTTCGGAATCAAGGTCTGCAAGCATATCAAGTCCAACGCGATCGCGTTCGTCGCGGAAGATCGCACGCTGGCGGTTGGCGGCGGCGCGACCTCGCGGATCGATCCGGTATACGCCGCGCGCGAGAAAGCGGCGCGGCTCAAAGTCGCGCTCGAGGGTTCCGTGCTCGTCTCCGAAGCGCTGTTTCCATTTCCCGACGGCCCGACGCTCGCGGCCGAGGCAGGCGCGACGGCGATCGCGCAACCCGGAGGCGCCGTGCGCGACGATGAAGTGATCGCGGCGGCGGACAAGTACGGGCTCGCGATGGTCTTCACGGGGGTGCGCCACTTCAGGCATTAGCTGCGCGCCGGGCGATGAAAGTACTGGTTATAGGCAAAGGCGGGCGCGAGCACTCGCTGGTCTGGCGGCTTCATCAGAGCGAGACCGTGTCCGAGATTTTTTGCGCGAGCGGAAATCCGGGGATCGATCAGATCGCGCAAGCGGCGCCGATCGCGCCGACCGATGTTGCCGCGCTGGTGGAATTCGCGAAGTCAAAGGCGGTCGATCTGACAGTGGTTGGTCCCGAGGATCCGCTCGCCGCCGGCATCGTCGATCAGTTCACGCGCGAGGGACTTAAAATATTCGGGCCGACCGCGGCCGCGGCGCAGCTTGAAACCAGCAAATCGTTTGCGAAAACGATCATGCGCGAGGCGGGCGTGCCGACCGCCGGCTTCGCCGCATTCGACGACGCGCAGTCCGCGCGGCGCTACGTGAAGGCGCGGACGGGATCGATGGTCGTCAAGGCGGACGGGCTCGCGCTTGGAAAAGGCGTGGTCATCTGCCACGACGCGAAGGCGGCGCTGGATGCGATCGCGGATGCGATGGAGCGGCGGCGCTTCGGAGCGGCGGGCAATCGCGTAATCGTAGAGGAGTTTCTGAGCGGCGAGGAAGTTTCATTTTTCGCGCTGTGCGACGGCGAAAACGCGGTCCCACTCGGCACGTTTCAGGATCACAAGGCGGTCTTCGACGGCGATCGAGGCCCCAACACCGGCGGCATGGGCGCGTATTCGCCGGTGCCGCAATTCGGGCCCGAGCTCGAAGCGCGCGTGATGCGCGAGGTGGTCGGGCCGACGCTGGCGGCGATGAGCGCGCGCGGGACTCCGTTTCGCGGGCTGCTGTTCGTGGGCTTGATGATGGACGGCCAACGAATCAACGTGCTCGAGTTCAACGTCCGCTTTGGCGATCCGGAATGCGAAGCGCTGATGATGCGGCTGGACAGCGACTTGGCGGAGAACCTGCTCGCGGCCGCCGACGGGAAAGTCGCCAATGCGGCGATCAGGCTCTCGCCGCGCAGCTCGGTCGCGATCGTGCTCGCATCGGGCGGATACCCCGGCGACTACAAAAAGGGAATTGCGATCAGCGGGCTGGATCGGCTCGAAGGCAACCTCCCGTCGGACATCAAGATCAAATGGGCGATGGGCAAGATTCGGGTGAAGGTTTTCCATGCGGGCACCGCGATGCGCGGCGCACAGTTGGTGACGGACGGCGGGCGCGTGTTGACGGTGACCGCGATGGCGCCGGAGTTGGCGACGGCGGTCGATGCCGCGTACCAGGCGGCCGAAATGATCGAGTTCGAGGGACGTCATTTCCGGCGCGATATTGCGCGGCGCGCACTCGCGCACGCTTCGAGCGGCGGCGTCGGTTCCGTATAATCGCTGTCGCAGGAGTCTGATCGTCATTTGCCGCGCTCATCGCCAATCAAGCCAAAAAAGCAGCGCGCCCGCGCCGCGGTGTTTGGGCTCGAGGATGGAATAGCGGCGTTGAAGGCCGGCGAGCTGGTCGTTTATCCGACCGAGACGTTCTATGCGCTCGGCGCCGACGCGTTTTCGTCCACCGCGCTGCGCCGCCTGTTTCGAGCGAAGGGCCGCGAGCCGGGACGTCCGGTCGGATTGATCGCGGCGGACACTGCGATGGCATTTTCGGTGGCGCGCGAAATACCGATCGATGCACGGCGGCTCGCCGGCGCATTCTGGCCGGGACCGCTGACGATCGTTTTGCCGGCTCGCGACGGCCTGGCGCCGGAGCTGATCGGACCCGACGGCGTCAGCGTGCGCGTATCGCCAAATCCGGTGGCACGCGCACTCAGCGCGGGAATCGGACGGCCAATCACGGCGACCAGCGCGAACCTGAGCGGGAAGGCGCCGGCAAGCACGCTCGACGAAGCGCGCGCGCGGCTGCGCGAAAACGTCAAAGTTTACCTGGAAGGCGGAAAACTGGCGGCGTCGGCGCCTAGCACGGTCGTCGCGGTCAACGGACGCGGGTGGAAAATGGTGAGAGTGGGAGCGATCTCAGAAGATCAGATCGCGGCCGCGCTGGCGGGAGACGCACTGAAATGAGCGCGCTCGGCAAACGGATCGAGCCATTTCGCGCGCTGATGTATAATCGTCAGATTGCCGGCGAACCCGCGCTCGTCGTGGCGCCGCCGTACGATTTGATCGGCGCGGCGCGTCAGGAACAACTGTACGAACGCAGTCCCTACAACGTCGTGCGGCTCGAATTTGGCCGCGAAGCGGACCGTTACGGCGCAGCGGAAAAAACCCTCGCGGAGTGGCTGGCCGCGGGCGTCGTCGAGCGGCCGGCGCGTCCGGCGATCTATCATTACAGGCAGACTTTCGATGTCGAGGGGCGGCTGCTTCATCGCACGGGATTTATCGCGCGAATTCGGCTCGAGGAATTCGATCGCGGGCGCATCGTGCCGCACGAGCGAACATTTCCAGCCGCGAAGGAGGACCGTCTGCGGCTGCTGACGGCGCTCGAGGTCAACACGAGCTCGATCTTCGCGCTGTACTCGGGCGCGCATCCCGAACTCGACCGATTGCGCGATCAGGTGGCCTCGCGCGAGCCGCTGATCGATCTCGTCGATGACTTGGGAATCCGCAACGAGCTGCGGCCGATCGAGGCAGCCGGTGAAATCGCGGTCATTCAGCGCGAACTCGAATCGCCGCGCTTGATGATCGCCGACGGACACCATCGCTACGAAACCGCGCTGAACTATCGACGCGCCCGGCGCCACGAGAACGCCTCGCGTGAGCCGCAGCCGTATGACTACACGATGATGACGCTGGTGGCATGCGACGATCCGGGGCTGGTGATTCTGCCGACGCATCGGGTGGTGAAATCGCTGCGCGCCGACGCGATCGCGTCGTTCACGCAACGCGCGCGCGAAGAGTTTAACGTCGAGGAAATCGCGCATCGCGACGCATTTCGCTCGCGCCTGAACGATTTGGGCAGCGGCGCGATCGGCGTGACGTTGAAGGGAAGCCCCAACTATCTGATTCTGCGGCTGCGCAGCCGCAGCGCGATGAAGGCCGCGATGCCCGATGCGGCGGCCGAGGTTCGGCGCCTCGACGTGTCGGTTCTGCACGCGCTGGTGTTCGATCGAATATTCGGCCTCGGCGCCGACGAGATTCGAAGAGGCGGAAATATCGAATACACGATCGAAATCGGCGGCGCGCTCGGCGCAGTCGCGCAGGGACATGCCGACGGTGCGTTCCTGATGAACCCGCCGTCGATCCAGGATGTCGAGCGGGTGAGCGACGCGGGCGCGACGATGCCTGAGAAATCGACTTACTTCCACCCCAAGCTGTTGACCGGCCTGGTGATGAATCCGCTGTTCGACGGCGAATGATTTCTGCCGGGCGCCATCGCGGTTAAATGATCAAGCGCCGAAGTCGCGGGTCGCAGTTGATCCTGGTTCGCCACGGCGAGACCGAAGGCGAGTCGAGCATCAGGTATCATGGCCGCACCGACGTGGCGCTGTCGGAACTCGGGCGCGCGCAGATGCGCCTTGCGGGCCGGGCGATCGGAACGCATCGCGGGGGCGGCGGAAATTTCGCGCGCATTTTTTCGAGTCCGCTCGTTCGTGCGTCCGAAGGCGCGCGAATCGTAGCCGGCGACTGGGCGCCGTTGATCACGATCGATGAATTCGCCGAAGTTCACTTCGGGTTGTTCGAAGGACTCACCGCCGATGAGATTCGCGAGCGTTATCCCGACGAGTTCGCGCGATGGAACGACGATCGACTCGCGCCGAGCTACACCTATCCCGCGGGCGAGAGCCGCGCCGACTTTGCCAATCGCGTCGAGCGCGGCCTGGAACGCATGCTGGCTCTATGGACGCCGCGCGGCGACGCGGGAGCTGACGACGCGCTGCTGATTGCGCATCGTGGAGTGATTCGCGCGATCGTGCGAAAGCTGACGAGTCAGGAGCCGGTCGTCGAGCTGGGGTCGATTCAGGTCATCCGCTTCGACGGCGCCTGGCATGCCGAGCTGCTCGATCTGATCGATCATCTGGGCGGCTCCTGAAGCTCACACCCGGCGCAGCACTCCCGTCCAGCGGTAGCGGCATTTGTCCAGCGGCTTGGCGAATGACAGGTCGCAGTAGGCGGCGACCATTTTGAACATCCCCGACGCCAGCGCCGCGAGTTCCAGCGTGGATGGGAGCGTGTAGCGCACCGGAATCAAATCGCGCGTAGTCACCGCGCCGGCGGGAAAGTTGATGGTGCATTCGAGTTCGTAGATCGAATGCAGCGGCGAGTGCCACACAACCGGGCGATTGAACTCGCGGATGTCGAGTGCGACACCGGCGGCGCGCGCGGTGCGTTCGCGCCACATGGTCCGCCGCGAGACGCGCGGAATCGGATCCTGGCGATCGATGTCTATGCAGTACAAGCCGCCGCGCTTGAGCGCACGGCCGACGGATTTGAGATGCGAGAGCAGGCGGGAGTTCTCGACGATCACCGGAAATGTTTCGGACATCAAAATTGCGGCGTCGAAGGGGCGCTCGGGGAGAGTGAACTTTTCGATCGGCCGGCGGTAGAAGCGAAGATTCGCAATTGCCTTCGCTTTGCGCCGCCCCGCCGCGATCATCGCCGGTGAACGATCGATTCCGACGACCTCGAATCCGTTGCCGTTGCCCGCCAGCAGACGCCCGTGGGGTGAGTCGCCGCAAGCGATGTCAAGGATGCGGTGCACCGGGCGCTTGCGATGGCGTTTCCATACCTGTTGCAGGAAAAGCACTTCGGCCGGAATTTCGCCGGGACTTTCCAAATGCGCGCGGCGGAAGACATCGGGATATTGATAGATGCTCGGTTCCATCGGCGATGAGCGTACAAGCGGCGCGCCCGCAGGCCAATGGCGGTGCGCGGATGAATCGAGACTTGAGATTTCGCGGCCAGCGGCGGGATAATGCCCGCGCGTCCGAGTTCCTGAACCACCGTTTACGGGAAAGCCACGATGAGCAAGCCGCTCGGCTACACGTGGGAAGAGATCGGCGCGCTGCGCGACAGCGGCGCCGTGTAGGTGTGTAGCGTTTGTCGGCATTCGCAGGGTTGTCTCTCCCGGAGCTGCGCGTGACAAGCTGACCCGGCCTGCTCTAGAATGCGGGACTTCCACTAATACGGTGAGGCTGAGTCAATGGCGGCATCCACAGAAATCGCAGAGATCAAGGCGCGCGAGATTCTCGACTCGCGCGGAAACCCCACAATCGAAGTTGACGTGCGGCTTCGCGGCGGCGCGCTCGGCCGCGCCGCGGTACCGTCGGGCGCATCGACCGGGGTTCACGAAGCGCTCGAGCTTCGCGACGGCGACGCGAAACGCTACGGCGGCAAGGGCGTGCTGAAAGCGGTCGCCAACGTCAACCGGACGATCGCGGACAAGCTCAAGGGCGCAGACGCGGCGAATCAGAGCGCTCTTGACCGGGCGCTGATCGAACTGGACGGCACCGCGAACAAATCGAAGCTGGGCGCTAACGCGATGCTCGGCGTATCGCTCGCGGCCGCGTACGCATCTGCCGCAGCCAACGGAGTGCCGCTGTATCGGTATCTCAATCCTGACGCGCGCGTGATGCCGGTGCCGCAGATGAACGTGGTCAACGGCGGGCGTCATGCGGACTCGAGCGTCGATATGCAGGAGTTCATGATCGTGCCGGCGGGGGCGGGAAATTTCGCCGAGGCAATCCGGATGGGCGCGGAAGTGTTTCATGCACTGGCCGCCGTGCTCAAGAAACGCGGTCATTCGACCAACGTCGGCGATGAGGGCGGATTCGCGCCGAATCTCAAAAGCAACGAGGAGCCGATCGAGGTGATCCTCGAAGCGATCGCGAAGGCCGGCTACCGCCCCGGTATCGACGTGTCGCTCGCGCTCGATCCGGCGTCGAGCGAATTTTACGAAGATGGCAAGTACGTGTTCGCGCGCTCGGACAAAGGCGCGCGCAGCGCGGAGCAGATGGTCGAGTTTTACGCGGGATGGCTGAAGAAATATCCGATCGTCTCGCTCGAGGACGGGCTGGCCGAAGACGATTGGGCGGGATGGAAAATCCTGACGCGCGAGCTCGGTGCGAAGACGCAACTGGTCGGCGATGACATCTTCGTCACCAATCCGAAATTTCTCAAACGCGGAATCGACGAGCACGTCGCGAATTCGATTCTGATCAAGCTCAACCAGATAGGCACGCTGACCGAGACGCTCGCCACGATCGAGATGGCGCGCACGGCGGGATACACCAGTGTGATTTCGCATCGCTCGGGCGAGACCGAAGACACGACGATCGCGGATCTGGTGGTCGCCACCGGCGCGGGACAAATCAAAACCGGATCGATGAGCCGGGGCGAGCGCACCGCGAAATACAACCGGCTTTTGAGAATTGCGGAGGAGCTTGGCGCAAAGGCGCAGTATCCCGGCGCCGCGGCATTCAAGCGCGGTACGGCGGGCGGGAAATCGTGATGGCCACGCGGCCGCCGGTTGCAGCGCTGGTGATTTTCGACGGATGGGGAATCAGCAAGAGCAGCGCGTCAAATGCGATCGCCGCGGCGAAGACTCCCGTGATGAACCGACTCTACGCGACGCAGGCGCACACCGAACTCGACGCGTCGGGCGAGGCGGTAGGCCTGCCGCCCGGCGTGATGGGCAATTCCGAAGTCGGGCATCTCACCATCGGCGCGGGCCGCGTGATCTACCAGGATTTGATGCGAATCACGAAAGCGATCGAGAGCGGGGCTTTCGCGCGCAACCCGACGATTGTCGATGCGATAAAAAAGACCGTCGCGAACGGCACGACGCTGCACATCTGGGGACTGCTTTCCGACGGGAGCGTGCACAGTCATATCGATCATTTGATGGCGTTGCTCGACCTCGCTGCTGCCAATGGCGCGGGCAGGATTGCGGTTCACGCTGTGCTCGACGGGCGCGACAAACCGCCGCGCTCGGCGCTCAAGTTTATCGACCAGCTCGAAGCGAAGCTGAAACAGCTTGGGCGCGGGCGAATCGCGACGGTCACGGGACGCTACTACGCGATGGATCGCGACAAGCGATGGGAGCGAATCGAGCAAGCGTGGCGCGCGATCGTTGAAGGGGATGGATTGGCCGCGCCGAGTGCGCGCGAGGCGGTGGAGAATTCGTACGCCGCAGGCAAGAGCGATGAGTTCGTCGAGCCGCACGTGATCGGAGAGCGATCGCCGATGGCGGACGGCGACCAGGTCATCTGCTTCAACTTCCGCGCCGACCGGGCGCGCGAACTGACGGCCGCGGTCGCGCTGGGCGGATTTTCCGGGTTCCGGCGATCGCGCACTCCAAAAGTCGGCTACGTGTGTTTGACCGAATATGACCGTTCGTTCGCACTGCCGTTGGCGTTTGCACCCGAAGACGTGCGCAACACGCTCGCCGAAGTGCTGGCGCATGCGGGGCTCAGGAATTTGCGCGTCGCGGAGACGGAGAAATATGCGCACGTCACGTATTTCCTCAACGGCGGCGTCGAGAAGGCGTTCCCGCTCGAAGAGCGCGCGCTGATTCCGTCATCGAAGGTCGCGACCTACGACCTGGAGCCGGCGATGAGGGCGGCGGCAATCGCAACCCGGGCCGCCGAGGAAATCGAAGGCGGCAAATTCGACGTGATCGTGATGAACTTCGCCAATCCCGACATGGTCGGGCATACCGGCAAGTTCGAGGCGACGGTGTTGGCGGTCGAGGCGGCGGACGCGGCGTTGGGCGTCGTGATCGAGGCGCTGGCAAAGCGCGGTGGCGCCGCGCTGGTGACGGCGGATCACGGCAACGCGGAGTTCATGGCCGATCCCGCGACCGGACAGGCGCATACCGCGCATACGACGAATCCGGTGCCGCTGATTCTTTACGATCCGAAATTCAAAGGGCGGCTCAAGGACGGCGGGACGCTGGCGGATGTGGCGCCGACGCTGCTCGGGATGCTCGAAGTGAAAGCGCCGGCCGAGATGACGGGGCGCGATTTGCGGATCGATACGGCGCGCTGATCGGGTCGCGCCGAGCAGCGCGAATTACGGCTGATTTCTCAAAAACGTGCTTATTTCCGAGGATCCAGACACGAATGTTTCACGTGGAACATTTTTAGTTCAGGAGAACAAAACGCGAACAGCGAACGCGCTTACCAGCGGATGACCTGTTCGTAGATCTTCGGCAACTGGCGCGGCAGCGATGCGATGTCCTCGATCACCAGGTAGCGCGACGATTGGCACATCTGGCGCAAGTAGTCGTGGCCGGTTTTGTCGACGGTGATGCAGAACGGCAGCACGCCGGCCAACTCGAGTTCCTTCAACGCGACCATCGTGTCCTGAATGCCGTAGGCGTTCGAGCGGCGATCGTGGCCGTAGTCGAAATCCTGCGGGAAGCCGTCGCTGAGCAGGATCATGTGCCTGGCGCGCGAGGACACGTCCTTGAATTTCTCGCGCACGTGGCGAATCGCGGCGCCCATCCGGGTTGAGCGCTTGGGTTCGACGGCGCCGACGCGGGCCTTCACCTCGTCGGTGAGTTCCTGATCGAATTCCTTGATCACGTAGAACTCGACGTTGTCGCGGCCGTGTCCGGAGAAGCCCATGATCGCGTACTGGTCGCCGATTTCCTCGAGCGCTTGCGCCATGATGACGAGCGCTTCCTTGTTCACGTCGATGATACGACGGGGACGATTGGCGGTTTGCGGGCGGCGCTCCCACGCCTTCATCCAGTCGTCGGTGTCGTCATCGTTGGTATGCTTGCGCGGCTCGCGATGGACGGGCTCGTCGGTCGAAGCCGACATGTCGAGCAGGAACAGGGTGGCGACGTCGCGCGCCTCTTTCTTGCGCGCCTTGTAAAAGCGGCCATCGGGCGTCTCGCCCATCAGGCGCGCGACGCGAGCCTCGATGGTGCGATCGAGGTCGATTTCCTCGCCGTCCTCGAGTCCACGGACCATCCGGTACGAGGCGGGGCGGATGCGCTGGAAGTTGCGCCGCACGCCGGGCAGCATCTCGGCGTAGCGAATGAGCGTGTTCTCGAAGAAATCGCCCTCGTCGCCGGTCATCGGAATTTCGCGCAGCCGGCACCAGTTGCGGCGGTAATCGTTCAGCACGTAATCCCATTCGTCGTAGGCGTAGTAGGAATCCTGGCGGCCGCGGCCGATCATCAAGCGTCCCTGCCCGGTGACGGAACCGATCTCGCCGAGCTGCTCGCGCATCTGGTCGATCTCGCTGAGCTGCTTGCCCGTCAGTTGTGTCAGGTACATGCCGTCGCCGTCGGCGCTGCCGTCGCCTTGCGACGGTTTGATCTCGGCGCCCTGCTCGATGAGCTTGCGCAATTCCTCGGGCGAGAGCGCCCTGCCCTTGCCGCCCCTGGATTGCTTGCCCGAGACGTCCATCCGAACGTTCTGATCGGGCTCGCCGCCGCCGTCGCCATCCTCGCCGTCTTCGCCTTCGCCGGCGGTCTGCGTTTCCGAGCCCTTGATTCCCTTGATCAGGTCGTTACGCATCATCTCGGCTTCTTCTTCGCTGAGCGGATCGCCCTCGCCGCGTTCGTGCGCCTCCCGAATCAGCTCCTGGAGCCAATTATAGAGGGAGCTGACCTGGCGGACGCTGGTCATGACGTCGGCGCCGCGCTCGCGAACGGGAGCGAAGTGTCTCGAAGCCATCCACACCAGCGGGGAATCCATCCCTTCGCCCGTCGCCTCGAGATCGAGCGCCGCGCGCACCAGCATCGTACTCAAGGACTCGGGATGAAGCCTTTGCAGCAGCGAGCGATTGAGGCCCGCGATGCGCGGTGCGAGTCCGCGATAACGGCGCGCCAGTTCGGCGTCGATTCGCGCCGACTCCGCCAGCCGCATCAGAGCGCCGGCCAGGCCCGGGTCGTCGAACGACGCGACGAAGCTGTCGATGGCCTCGACGCCGGTCTCGCCGCGCTCTTCGAAGCCCGCGATGTCCGCGAGTTTCAGCTTGAACGTGCCGAAGTCATGACGCGCCGCCAGATGGGCGGTGGTGACGAAATAATAGATGTAAGCGTCGCCGCGAGCGCCGAAGGGTTCCAGCCGCTCGGGCAGATAGATCATTTCGCCCGGCAGGAGCGGATAGTGAAACGGCAGCATCGGGCCGCTGTTCGCAAGCGAGTCGATGCGGAACTCAAGCGGAAACAGCATCCGCATGAACTTCGTCAGCACGCCCTTGATTTCGAACAGGTCCTGCGCTTTCTCGGCAATTTCAGTCATCATCGCAATGATAATCTAATCATTGTTACAAACAGCGATATATGGATGCAATTTGGCTCCGGCTGCGGCAGCCACGGGGCAAAGATTCGGCGCGCGATGTGTCGGTTACGGCGGGATTGCGCGTGGCAAGGCGGCGTCGATGACGCTCAAATTGTGGGCGGAAATTGGGCTGGGGACACTGGTTTCGTGCTTGTCCCAGAGTACTACTGGTAGGGGAGCATCTATGCGAATGCGAATTTGGCGGGCGCTGTGTGTAGCAGGGTTGCTGCTTGGGCTTACGGCGATGGCGCGGGCTCAACCGCCCGGGCCTGGACGCGGGCTGCCGCCAAACCCAGTCGGCGCAGCACCTGCGCTTAAGCAGCTCCTCGAGGCACCGAGACCGTCTCGGGGAGGATCGGTCGGATCCATGCAGCTGCTCGCGCCGAATGTGGGCTGGGCAACGAGTATGCAGGGGCTGCTGTGGACCTCCAACGGTGGGGCCGAATGGGAGGACATCACTCCGCCCGCTCCAAAGGATGCGCTGATCTGTGGGATTTTCTTTCTCGACACCAACCGGGGCTGGGTACTGTTCGAGCACGGAGAGCCGGACATCCCTGGCGGGTTACAGTTCGACCTAGCCTCCACGGACAACGCCGGGGCCACCTGGTCGATGAGACACGTGACAGTCCCGGAGAGGAAATACCCGGGTATTTTGAATGGCGGGATCCTTGCATTTGCGGACTCGGTTCATGGCTGGCTGGGCTTGGGGGAAGGATTGAGCGCGGCTTCTCGCGGCACGGGCGTGCTGCTGGCGACCGGGGACGGAGGTGAAACCTGGAAACTGGCAACCGCTACCGGATGGGACAAGTTCGATTCGGTTGGCCCGATGCTTATGCTGACGCCGGAACAGGGATGGATGGTGGGCGACGATGTCTATAACGAACTCCTTGTCACCCGCGACGGCGGCAGAACCTGGCAGAGTATCGAGCTCGAATCGCCGGTGAAAACCGACCTAATGCGGGAATATGATCGAAACGCGGAGCAGTTCGAACGATCGTTCTACCAAAAACTGCCCCCTGCTGCGGCAAAGCTTGCAGGGAAGGAGCCGCAACACCGCTCGTATGCCGCCTACGGTCTCCCCACATTCAAGGATCCCAAGCACGGCTATGTATGCGTTACCTATCCTGGAGTAGTGGTGTTGTTCGCCACCGAGGACGGCGGAGTCACTTGGAAGCCGGACAGGGTATTGGCCGGATTGCACGAAGCTCAGACGGGAGCGGTGGTGGTGTCCGCCATAGTGGACTCGACGTGGATCACCGGCAGAGTTCCGAAAGGCGGCATGCCCCAGCTCACCAAACTTGGCCCGGGCGCTAGCGCTACCGACACCACGATGCCAGCTCCTGAGGAATCGGGGGTTTTTCAAATGAGTTTCGCCACGGCGAGCCAGGGATGGGTCGTGACTAACGAGTCCAAATTACTGTCGACCAACGACGGCGGTGCGACCTGGACCGACATCACCCCAGGCTGGCCCACAGGCGCTACCCCTTAGCCCGCATTCGGGAGGGCGTACAAGAAAAGTTCTAATGCGGAGCGCGGCACGATGCCGCGGCTTCGGCTATGTGGTGCTCGGAAAGGATTCGGCGCTCGCCGCTGCGAGAGCGGAGACTCCCGTCAAGCCGCTAGCGCGGCGTGAGAAACACCACGGGGATGTCGCGTTTCGTTCCGGCCTGGTACTTATCATACTCGGGCCACTGAGCTGTCATGATCGGCCACAGGCGCTTCTTTTCTTCGGCCGTCGCAGTCCGCGCCCGGACCGGAATCACTTTGTCCCACACCTGGATTTTCACATCGGGGTGGGCGAGCAGGTTTTTGTACCACCCAGGATGGTCGGGCGCGCCACCTTTCGAAGCGACAATCAGATAGTTGTTGCCGTCGCGCCCATAGATCAGCGGGAACTTTTTCGTCTCGCCAGATTTCCGCCCGATCGTGTGCAGCACCAGAACACTGGTGTTGTTCCAATCGTGGCCAGTCTTACCGCCGGTCGCCTCGTACTGGCGGACGTGCTCGTCTCCGAACAGGCTGTAGTCAGGCATACGCATAGACTGCCACGTTGGCAGCCCTCTGGCCACCGCTGTCGTTACCGAGAATCAACTCCAAACGTATTGATTTGAATAGCTGGAATCGGAGCGGCAGGTGCCGGTGCACGACGCTAATCCTCTGGACTAACTGCCGGAATCCCCCAACCTGATCACCTCTGTTAGGCGGGACAGATCGCGGACACAATCCTGAAATAACGCCCGCAGGTTCGCGGCAAAATTGGGGGCACCGGTTCGGCTATCTGGTGCTCGGCAAAGATTCGGCGCACGATGCGTCGGTCACGGCGAGATTGGGGGGCAGATGGCGGGCGCGAAGGCCGCGCCCCTTCTTCGGGCGGCATATGGTCGGCACCGCAAGGGTACATCCGGTTCGTGAACTCTTTTCGTGTCGCCCGTCATGCCCGGTGTCGCTCTGGGGTACCGACACGCGCACGTGGTAAACGCTTCGGCTTACGCGTTCGATCCGATGTGGATCAGCGTTTCTCTTGACGAGCACTCGTTGTCCGGAGACCCCCGTTTTGATTGCGAGGCCGTGAAATACGGAATACCGGCAATATCAGTGGAGGCAACCCCATTCGCACTGAGACGTTCTGAATTAACTCCCGCCAATATGGCCAAGCGTTATATACTCCGTTAACATTGGAGAACCGCGATAAGTCTCGCATGGAGAACTGGTCAATCTTGGGCAGGCGATAGTGCAGTTCGAACGTCGCCCGTACTGAGAGCATGGTCAGAGGTCGGCGAGAACCTCCTCCGCTTCGAGGCCCTGCGGCCGAAACTGCACGCACCCTTACCTCGGCCGCAACATCAAATCCTTCTGCGGTCTTATCAATGACCCGGGCTGAATGCCCCACATCTACCGACGTTATCGGCACCTTTCCTTTGGGCGGGCTGCCAGAGGCCACTAATTCCCGGAGACGCACGCCTGATAGTTCGACGGAGTCAATGATTTCTCTCAGCCGCTGCGGAGAATTGCTCATGCGGCGTATCGCTCACCGTCGGCCGGGACACTCTCCCAGATTTGGCCACGAATCGAATAGCGTGGCTTGCCAGTTGGCCACGAGTGCAGCCGCAGAGGGCGGACCTGCCGTGCTCGTTTACTCTTCGTCACTTGATCGCTTTCAACCCCAATCGTCAGCGAAACACCAACAGCGTCGGCAACGTCGGCGACCGTGCGTAGCGTGAGATTGCGCCCGCCGGCCAAAAGCTGCGAAATAAAGCCCTTAGTCTTCCCAAGGCGCTTCGCGACTTCCGATCTCGTCAGCCCAGATTCTTGGATAGCGGCTGACAAAGCTTCCGTCACTTCCAGAATCAATTCTTCTTGTCTGAGGAGTCGTCGATTTTCGGTCGAAGACCGTTCGAAGCGCTCGACTTCGGTCGGACCAGGCAATCTTTCAATGTCCATGCTGCGCCTCATAATCGTCATTTTCTGCCAATACGCGAACCGCCCGTTCGATCACGGCCGGGTCGAGGCGATCTTTTTTCTTTTGTTCGTACGCCGCAATTAAAAATCTCCCGCCCGGACGGAAATCGTCCAGAAAGCGATCCTGGAACCGCTTAAACTCTCGCAACTCTGAGCCGCGCTGTCCTCCCTTGTCGCCAAGCTTATGAAATAAGTCACCGTTGTTGATCAGTCCGGTTTCTGCGAGTCGCTGAAAAAGGGCGCCCATCTTAGCTCTTCTCTCGGCGGTCAGTCGTTCGTAGTCTGTGCGTGCTGGCAGGTAACCTCCCTGTCCACGGCCCACTCCACCGTTCCCCAGGTTCCCCTCGCTACTACGCGGTCCACGCCTTGACCTTGGATTCATCCCTCGTCCAGTAAGTTTACATATAACTAAACCACAGTCAACCGGCGGCCGGGGCAGGCGGGGCGGGCCAGATCGGACGGCGTGAGATGAATATTCACCCGCGCGGCCTGGAAGGCGACTTTCAGCGAGCTATTGAACGATAGCTGAAAAGGGCCGCTTTTGTCCTCACCCACTGGCCGTCCTCCGCGCAACCGAGGCAATTTGGCTCGGCGCGCGGCGCGATGGGGCGGCTTCGAGTTTAATTCCTTGACTTGCTTGCGGGCGGCGGACTTAGATGATCGCAAGCTATGCGCATCACGATCGTTGGCAATCATCGCCGTCTGGTTCCGATGGCGGCGCTCGGTACCCTTCTATGCCTGGCCGCTTCGGCGCCGGCGCGCGCGGGAATCGCGGACGCGGTCAAGGCCCAGACGCTTCCCAACGGGCTCAGAGTGCTGGTGCTGGAAAATCACAAGGCGCCGCTGGCGATCTTCAACGTCTTCTACCGCGTCGGCTCGCGCAACGAGCAGATGGGCAAGACGGGGCTGTCGCATCTGTGCGAGCATCTGATGTTCAAGGGCACCAAGAAGCTGGGTCCCGAAGAGTTCTCGCAGATCATCCAGCAAAACGGCGGGATGGATAACGCGTTCACGGAAACGGACTTCACGGACTATTTCGAGAAGATCACCAAGGATCACCTCGACGTGCCTATCACGCTCGAAGCCGATCGGATGGCCAACTTCGAGCCCAAAGATTTCGACAAAGAGAAGCACGTCGTGCTCGAAGAGCGGCGGCTGCGCACCGATGACAATCCGGAGGACGCGCTCGACGAGATGGTCCGCGCGCAAGCGTACCTGGCGCATCCGTACCACTGGCCGGTGATCGGATGGTTCCACGACGTTGACGGGCTGACGCTGGCGGACGCGATGGCGTATCACAAAATCTATTACTCGCCGCAAAACGCGCTGATCGTGGCCGTCGGCGACTTCAACGCCGACCAGGTGCTCAAGCAAATCAGCGAGGCGTTCGCGGGGATCAAGAACGGTCCCAAGCCGCCGCCGGTCGCGGAACTCGAGCCGCCGCAAGAAGGAACCCGGCACGTCGAACTGAAGCACGCGGCCAATCTTCCGGCGTTCGAAGAGGCATATCACGTGCCGAATATTTTCAGCCCCGACAGTTACGCGCTCGAAGTGGCTTCGGAAATTCTGAGCGATGGCCAGAGCTCGCGGCTCTACAAGAAGCTGGTCGTCGAAAAGCAGATGGTGGTCGATATCGGCGCCGGCTACGAGATGACCTCGTTCGATCCGGGATTGTTCATCGTGTCGGCGCAGATGCGTCCCGGCGTGAAGGCGGCGGACACCCAGGCCGAAGTCGAAAAGGAGATCGCCGCGCTGCGCGACACTCCGGTCGGCGCGGAGGAATTGCAGAAGGCCAAGAACCTCGAGCAGGCGCAATACGTGTTCGGGCAGGACTCGATCATGCGCGAGGCCGAAATGCTCGGAATGTACGAAATGCTCGGCGACTACCATCTCGTCGACAAGTACCTGGACGGAATCGACAAGGTGACCGCGGCTCAAGTCCAGCGGGTCGCGAAAACTTATTTGGTCGCGGCCAACATGACCGAAGGCGTGCTGGTACCGACCGGCGTTCTGCCGCATGGGGGCGGAGGATTGAGTGGCGGAGAGTTGCGCCATGCTCCCGACGCGGGCGAGACCGCCGAGGCGATCCGATGAGCGGCGCGGCAGACCGGATGAAGATGTTTGCTTTGGCTTTCGTTGGCGTCACGGCAATCGCGGCGTTGGTCTTCGCGGCCTCGCCGGTGCATGCACTCGAAATCAAGCGGATGACGCTCAGCAACGGCGCGGTCCTGCTCGTCTCGGAAGAGCATCGACTGCCGATGGTGACGATGATGATCGAGTTTGACGCGGGCACGCGGCGCGACCCCAAGGGCAAGGAAGGGTTGGCCGCGCTGACGGCGGAATGCCTTTCGCAGGGCACCAAGGAACTCACCGCGCCGGAGTTCGATCAGAAAGTCGATTTCATGGGCAGTTCGGTCGGGGTGTCGGCCGGCCGCGATTATTCGACCGCCGGGATGACGACGCTGAAGAAGTACCAAGGCGATACGCTCAAGCTGCTGGCGGGAATCCTGACGGATCCCGGACTTCGGCAGGCCGATATCGAACGCAAACGCGCCGAGCAGGTCGCGGAAATCAAAGCGGCGGAAGAACAACCAGGCTACGCCGCGGACGTGGAATTCATAAAAGACTTGTTCGGCGACTCGCCGTACGGGCATCCGGGCGAAGGCTCGCCGGAATCGGCCGGCAAACTCAGCGCTGACGACGTGCGCGGCTTCTACCGCGACAATTACAAGCTTGGCAGCGCGATCATCGCGGTGGCCGGCGATGTGACCGCCGACGAAGTTAAAATATCACTTGAAAAAGAGCTGGCCGGCCTCTCCGGTTCCGTCGCGCCGCAAGCTGAACCGCCGCCAATCAAGGTCGCACCGGGTCTTCATGTGAAACTGATCGATCGAAACGTCGTGCAAGCCAACATCATAATGGGTTCCGGCGGCGTGGCGCGGTCGAATCCCGATTTTTACCGGCTCAAGGTGATGAACTACATACTTGGCGGCGGCGGATTTTCCTCGCGCCTGGTGAAGATCGTTCGCAGCCAGCACGGACTCGCCTACTCGGTCGACAGCGGTTTCGAGCCGGGCAAGTACCAGGGCGCATTCACAATCAGCCTTCAAACCAAGAACCAGAGTTCGAACCAGGCAATCGATTTGATCCTGCAGCAGCTTCGCGAGATCCAGGAAAAACCGGTCAGCGACGCCGAACTGGATGGCGCGAAAAAGTTTCTTATCGGCAGCTTCCCGCTGGGGCTCGAGCGGCAGAGCGCGATTGCGTCCTTCATGGTGCAGGTCGAGTTCTACGGCCTGGGGCTCGACTACGCGGAGCAGTATCCAAAGCTGATCGGATCGGTCACCAAGGATGAAGTACTGGCGGTTGCAAAAAAATATCTGCACCCCGATTCGATGATCGTCGTCGCGGCCGCGAACCAGAGCGAAGCGAAGATCAAAACCCCGCAGATGGAGAAGGCCGCCGACGCCGCCAGCGCGCAATAGGGCCGCCAGCGAGCAGGATCCGCACGCGCTTGCGCCGTTTGCGCGCGTCGCGGACGGACGGATAATCCTACGACAGTGCGGCCGGGACGGAATCGTGAGTGCGCGGACTATGCGGCGGCGCGATGGTTGAGCACCTGGCGCAGAAAGCCGGCGGTGTATGAAGCCTTCACGCCGGCGACTTCCTCGGGCGTGCCTTTTGCGACTACATTGCCGCCGCGATCGCCGCCCTCGGGCCCGAGATCGATCAGGTAGTCGGCCGTCTTGATAACGTCGAGGTTGTGCTCGATCACGACGATGGTGTTGCCCGCGTCGGCGAGGCGGCCGAGCACACCGAGCAACTTTTTGATGTCGTCGAAATGCAGTCCGGTCGTTGGCTCATCGAGGATATAAAATGTGCGGCCGGTCGCGCGCCGCGCGAGTTCCTTGGCGAGCTTGATGCGCTGGGCCTCGCCACCCGACAGGGTCGTCGCGGACTGGCCGAGATGAATGTAATCGAGGCCAACGTCGCGCAGCGTTTCGAGCTTCTGGCGAATTGGAGGAACTGAGCCGAGGAATTCGACCGCGTCGAGCACGGTCATGTTGAGAACCTCGGCGATATTCTTGCCCTTGTATTGAATTTCCAGCGTGTCGCGATTGTAGCGCTTGCCCGCGCATACCTCGCAGGTAACGTAAACGTCCGGCAGAAAGTGCATCTCGATTCGAATGATGCCGTCGCCTTCGCACGCTTCGCATCGTCCGCCCTTGATGTTGAACGAAAATCGCCCCGGCCCGTAACCGCGCATGCGCGCCTCCGGCAATTGCGCAAACAGCTCGCGGATATGGGTGAACAGGCCGGTGTAGGTCGCGGGATTCGAGCGCGGCGTGCGTCCGATCGGGCTTTGATCGACGTGAATAACCTTGTCGAGATGCTCGACGCCGTCGAGCGTCTTGTACGCGCCGGCACGTTCGCGGCTGTGATTCAGTTTCTGCGAGAGCGCGCGATACACGGTGTCGAGCACGAGCGTGGATTTCCCGGAACCTGAAACGCCGGTGACGCAGGTGATGACGCCGAGCGGAATCGCGACCGTAAGATCGCGCAGATTGTTTTCGTGCGCGCCTTTGACCGTCAGCCATCGGCCCGAGAGCTTCCGGCGCCGGGACGGCACGGGAATCTCGATTTGCCCCGAGAGATACTTGCCGGTGAGTGAGTTTTCATCGCGCATCACATCCTCGGGAGTGCCCTGCGAAACGACGTAGCCGCCGTGAATTCCGGCGCCCGGTCCCATGTCGATCAGATGATCGGCCTCGAGCATCGTTTCGCGATCGTGCTCGACCACCAGCACGGTGTTGCCGAGTTCCTTGAGGCGCTTGAGCGTCGCCAGCAGGCGCTGATTGTCGCGCTGATGAAGTCCGATCGACGGTTCGTCGAGGATGTAAAGCACGCCGACGAGGCTCGATCCGATTTGAGTGGCGAGACGGATGCGCTGGCCCTCGCCACCGGAGAGACTTCCCGACGGGCGATCGAGCGTCAGGTACTCGAGTCCGACGTCGGCAAGAAAATTCAGCCGCTCGCGGATTTCCTTCAAAATGAGCTTCGCGATTTCCGCTTCCTGCGCACTCAGCTTCGGTGCGGCGAAAAACGCGAGTGCCTGCTTGATCGACATCGCCGTCACTTCCGAAATCGACTTGCCGTTGAAGCGGACGTACAGGCTTTCCTTCTTGAGCCGCGCGCCGTTGCAGGTCGGACACGGCCGCATGTTCATGTACGCCTCGAGAAACTCGCGCACGCCTTCGGACTCGGTTTCCTTGTAGCGGCGATCCAGCCACTGCAGCACTCCCTCGAACGTTTTCGAGTACTCGGCGCGATGATGCCCGCGCTGGTAGGCGAACTCGATCTCCTCGGTCCCCGAGCCGTACATGATCGCCTTGCTCACCTTGAGCGGTATTTCCTTCCACGGCTGATCGAGGCTGAACTTGTAATGCCTGGCGAGCGCGTCGAGCACCGGCTGCAGATAGTTCATCGTCGCCCACGGAGCGATCGCGCCATCGGAGATGCTCAAGTCCTCGTTTTGCACGACCAGCTCGGGATCGAAATACATGATCGATCCGATTCCCGAGCATTCCACGCAGGCGCCGTGGGGGCTGTTGAACGAGAACATCCGGGGCGCGATTTCCGGATACGAGATTCCGCAATCGACGCAGGCGAAGCGCTGGCTGAAATAGATCTCGCTCTCGTTCTTGGGCCCGTCCAGGCGCTCGACCTTGAGCAGGTCCTGCCCATACTTGAAGGCAACTTCAAGCGAGTCCGACAAGCGCTTCTCGATTCCCTTGCGGATCGCGAGCCGATCGACCATCACTTCGATGGTGTGGCGCTGGTTCTTGTTCAGCGCCGGCTCCTCGCCGAGTTCATAGAGCTTGCCGTCGATCTTCACGCGCACGAAACCCGCGCGCTTCATCTCGGACAATTCCTTGCGATACTCGCCCTTGCGATCGCGGACAATCGGCGCGAGCACGTGAATCCTCGCCCCGTCGGACCATCCCATGATCCGGTCAACGATCTGCTGCACGCTCTGCTGAGTGATTTCGCGGCCGCAGTTGTAGCAGAACGCGTGTCCCACCCGCGCGAATAGCAGGCGCAGGTAGTCGTAGATTTCGGTGATAGTGGCCACCGTCGAGCGCGGATTGCGCGAGGTGGTCTTCTGCTCGATCGAGATTGCGGGCGACAATCCTTCGATCGAATCGACGTCGGGCTTTTCCATCTGTTCGAGGAACTGGCGCGCGTAGGCCGACAGCGATTCGACGTAGCGGCGCTGACCCTCGGCGTAAATCGTGTCGAAGGCGAGCGATGATTTTCCCGAACCGGAGAGTCCGGTGATCACGACCAGTCGATCGCGCGGAATCTCGAGATCGATGTTCTTGAGATTGTGCTCGCGCGCGCCCTTGATGACGATTCGATCGGCCATCGTTGCTTACGCCGAAGCCCGCCGCCCGGTCTTTTCGCGTCCCGTCACGGCCCGCCACGCATATTCGATCGCGGCAATCATGCTCGACGGATTTGCAATTCCCTTTCCTGCTATGTCGAACGCCGTTCCGTGGTCGGGCGAGGTGCGGACGAACGGCAATCCGAGCGTGACGTTCACCGCACGATCAAACTCCAGCGTCTTGACCGCAATCAAGCCCTGGTCGTGATACATCGCAACCGCAGCGTCGAAGTTAAACGAACCCGCCTTGCGGATGAACGCGGTGTCCGGTGCGAGCGGACCGAATGCGTCGATGCCGTCACGCTGCGCGCGTCGAATCGCCGGTGCGATCACGCGGATTTCCTCATCACCGAACATCCCGCCTTCACCCGCATGAGGATTCAATCCGAGCACCGCGATTCGCGGTCGTGCAACGCCAACCGCGCCGCGCAAATGCGCAGAGAGCAGACGAATCGTGTCCAGGACATTGCGCTGCGTCAGTGCGGACGCCACTTTTGCAAATCCCATATGCGCAGTCACCAGCGCTACCGTCAGCTCGCCGCCCACGAACATCATGCGCCACAGCCGGGTTCGCGCCAGATGTGCAAGCAGTTCCGAATGCCCGGGGAAATGATGCCCCGCGCGGTTCATCCAATCCTTGCTGATCGGCGCGGTCACCAGCGCGTCAGCGTCGCCGCTCATCGCCATCCGCGCGCCGGTTACGATGTAGTCATACGCGGCGCCGCCGCCCTCAACCGTGGGATGCCCCGGGCGAATTGCGCGCGCCGGCAAACTCGATATGGAAAGTACGCCGAGGCCTTTGGTCAGACGAATCGGCGGCTGACCAGGATGCCATTGGGATGGAGCCGGCACGTCGGTCAGGCGGGCGGCGGCCGCGCGCATCGCGGACAAATCGCCGACTACCGCAATCGACGGCGCGCTGCGGCGGCTCGAAAGCGCCGCTGCCGCCTTGAGGATCACCTCGGGCCCGACGCCCGCCGGATCGCCCATGCTGATCGCCAACCGCGGCGGCGTCTTTCGTCTGAGCGCCGTCATCATCTAGTACATGGTCTCGACGTAATGCTGCTTGACAAGATCGGAGTCAACCCACTTCTGGAGCTGCGCGCCGGATTGCTGATCGATCAGCTGAGCGCGAATCGGCGCCTTGACATCGTTGAGCGGCTGCACGCCCGGCACTTCGTGTTCTTCGAGCTTGACGACATGAATGCCGTGGCTGGTGCGAACCGGCGCCGAAATTTCGCCGGGCTTGAGCGGCTTTACCGCGGCCAGAATCTGGTCCATGACGTCGGACGGCGCGAACCATCCGAGTTCGCCGCCGTTGGACTTTGATTCGTCGTCCGAATACAGGCGCGCGAGATCGCCGAAGTCGTCGCCCTTGGCTGCGCGCGCGCGAATCATGTCGGCTTTCTTTTGCGCGGCGGACACTTGCGCGGCGGTCGGGTTGGGCGGCAGCGCGATCAGAATCTGCGCGAGCTTGAGACGCTCCCTGGTAATCGTGAAGTCTTCCTTGTGGGCATCATAGTAGGCCTTGATGTCGGCGTCGGGCACGTCGATTTTCGCGCGGACTTCCTGCTCGATCATCATTGCTCTTTCGATATCGAGGCGCGCCCGCTTGCGCACTTCGTCGTAGCTCAGCCCGCTCGCCCGTAGTTGCGCGCGGAATTCCGCATCGCTCATGTGCTTGTCCTGCCGCAACTGCTGGATGTACCTGTCGATCTGCGCCTCATCGACCTTGTCATCGTACTTCTTCACTTCCTGTTCGAGCAATTTCTCTCCGATCAAGGCCTTCACCGCGACCTTGGCGGTGTCCGAAGAAGCGAAATCGTCGGTCTGAATCGGCTGGCCGCGCTGAGCCGCGAAATCTTTGACCTCCCGCATCGTGATCGGCTCGCCGTCGACGCTGGCGACGACACGATCCAACGCCGGCGTGCTCGGTTCCGCCGGCTCATCCGAGGCAACGGGCGCTGGCGGGGGCGGCGGTTCGTCCGATTGCGCCTCGGCGACCGGATTCGGAGCCGGCTTCCCCGTCCGCGAAGGGTTGGCCGCTCCAGGCGACGCCGACGCCGATGGCGCCGTCACTGTGGAAGAAGCGGCCGCCTGTTTGAAAATATCGAAAGCGCCGGGTTTGAGGAGATCCAGCGAGCAACCCGAAACCGCGCCCGCCAGGACAATTCCCAGCGACGCCGCCAACGCCGTCGTCACGGCGCATCGCGCGCCGGCACGCGGGGACAATCTTCCGTTCTGCATCAGTCTAATTGACGGCCGGCCCGACTTTCGCGGCCGGCCAGTTTTCCAACTTTTCACAGCCCGCCAGGGCCTGCAAGACGCCGTCGAGTTGCGCGAACAGTTGCTCGTATTCTCCGGGTTCGATTCGCGCGATCAGCTGGTACGACGGCGTCAGCCGCATCGTATGGCGATTCTGGTCCGCGAGCTTCACCAGCCGCGCGGTTTCCACGGGCGCATCGGGATGGAATCTGATTTCGAGCTGCGAGCCCTTGAGAATCGCGCTGAGGATCATCAGCTGTTTCATCTGGCGCCGAACATTCATCGCCGCGATCAAATTTTCGATCAGCGTCGGCACCGGGCCGAACCGATCGCGCATCTCGTCGCGAATCTCGCCGAGATCCTCCTCGCGCTGCGCACGCGCGAGCCGCCGATAGAGCACCAACCGCTCGTTCTCGTCGGAGACGTAAGCCTCGGGGATGTACGCGGGCACTGCGATTCGAAGCTCGGGCTCGAAGTCGGGCCGCTGCGGCTGGCCGCGCAGTTCGGCAATCGCCTCTTCCATCATCTCGGTATAGAGCTCAAACCCAACCGCCGCGATCTGTCCGTGTTGCTCGTGGCCAAGCAGGTTGCCGGCGCCGCGATGCTCGAGGTCGGCCATCGCGAGCTTGAAACCGCCGCCGCTCTCGGACTCGACCAGTTCACGGAGCGCATCGATTCGCCGCTTGGCGTCGCGCGTGATGATGTGTTCGCCGGGAATCAGCAGGTATGCGTACGCTTTTTGGCGCGAACGGCCGACGCGGCCGCGCAACTGGTATAGCTGCGCGAGACCAAAATGATCGGCGCGATTGATGATCATCGTGTTCGCGTTGGGAATATCGAGGCCCGATTCGATGATAGCGCTGCAGACCAGCACATTGACGCGCTTTTCGATAAAGTCGCGCATCACGTCCTCGAGCTGTCGCTCTTTCATCTGGCCATGCGCGATTGCGGTCTTGGCCTCGGGCACCAGCGCGCGCAGATGACTGGCCATGTAGTCGATATTCTCGACGCGATTGTGAACGAAGAAAACCTGGCCGCCACGGTTTAACTCGCGGAGGATTGAATCGCGGATGGTGGCGTCGTCGAAATGCGCGACGAAGGTGCGAATCGCCTGGCGGTCCGGCGGCGGCGTCTGAATCACGGAGAGATCGCGGATGCCGAGCATCGCCATGTGCAGCGTGCGCGGAATCGGCGTCGCGGTCATCGTCAACACCGGCACCAACTTCTTGAGCTTCTTGATTCGCTCCTTGTCCACCACGCCGAATCGGTGCTCCTCGTCGATTACCAGCAAGCCCAGGCGCGGGAACTGAACGTCGCTCGAGAGCAGCCGATGGGTCCCGACGATGATGTCGACCTTGCCGCGGCCAGCCTCGTCGATCACGGCCCGATTTTCCTTGTGGCTGCGAAACCGCGAGACCATCTCGACGCGAACCGGATAATCCTTGAAGCGCTCGCGAAACGTATTCCAGTGCTGCTCGGCGAGGATCGTCGTTGGCACCAGCACGGCGACCTGCCGGCCGTCCATCACGGCGATGAACGCGGCGCGCAGCGCAACTTCGGTTTTGCCGAAGCCGGCGTCGCCGCAGATCAGCCGATCCATCGGCTTGGCGCGCGTCAGATCGCGGATGACGTCGTCGATCGCCGACTGCTGGTCCGGCGTCTCCTCGAACTCGAAGCGCGACGCGAACTCCTCGTAGTCCGCGCCCGGTAGCGGATACGCGTGCCCCTCCATCACCTCCCGCGCCGCATACACGTCGAGCAGCTCGGCCGCCATCGCGAGCACCGCCTGCCTGGTGCGCCGCTTCACCTTCTCCCACGAGCCGCTGCCCAGCTTGTCGAGCTTGGGTTCCGCGTCGTCGCCGCCGATGTATCGTTGGACTAGATTTATCCGCTCGACCGGCACGTACATCGTGTCGTTGCCTGAGTATTCGAGATTCAGAAAGTCGCCCTCGACGTCGGCGACCTTCATGTGCCGCAGGCCGCGGTACTTCGCGATGCCGTGATCGATATGTACGACGAAATCGTCGGGCTTCAGCTCTTCGAGATTGAGCAGCGCACCCTTGGCGCTCGGTCGCCTGCGCCGATGCGCTCGCGGCTCGCCGAAAATTTCCTCTTCGCTGTAGATGTAGAGACCGTCGGCCTGCAAAACGACGCCGGCGGAAATCTCCCCTTCCATGATCGCGGGGCGGTAGTCCGGCCATTCCAGCAGCGCCGACAAACTTTTGCATTCGACGTTGATCTCGAGGTCCCACGCCTCCAGATGACGGCGCAGGCGCGCCACCTGATGCGGCCCGTCAACGATCATCAGCGAACGTCCCTGCCCGCGCCGGACTTCGCGCAGTTCCGTCGCCAGCGGCTCGAAGCTCGGCGGCGTCCGTACTCCGCTCAGTTGGTTCGATCCCAGCCGCAAACTGGCCTGCGATTTGACCTCAACCGGCACTGCCCATCCCTCGCGCGGCGCGGCCATCGTCACCAGCGACCCGGCCTCGACGGCGGTGAAGTTTCCGAGCGCGCGCTCGAAGGCGTCCGCCCCGATGAACAGCGAATCCGGCGCAGGATGAAACGCGGGCTTGCGCGCCGCCGCTGCCGTCTCGACGGATACGGTATCGGCGAAGCGATTTGCCTCGGCGAGAATGCGCCCCGGATCGACCAGCCACAGCAACGCGCCCGCCGGCATGTAATCGAACACGCTGTCGAGCGCGCGCCCGTACGCATACGGCATCAGCAGTTCCGCGCCCGGAAACAGCAGCCCGTTCTCGAGCGTCTCGGCCAGTTCCGCGGCCTCCTTGCGCACCATGCCGATTTCCGCCGCCCGCAACGCGACCTGCTCGCGCAGCTTCGGGTCCTTCAGGGCAGACGGCGGCACGTAGCGAGTGCGCGTTATCGTCGCCTCGAGCAGCTCGCCGCCCGAGCGCTGGCTGTCCGCGTCGAAATGGCGAATCGAGGTGATCAGGTCGTCTTCGAGCTCGATGCGAATCGGGTCGCGGTACAATGGCGAGAATGCATCGATGATTCCGCCGCGCACGCTGAAGTCTCCCGCCTCTTCGCTCTGCGGCACGCGCTGATAGCCGCACGCCACGAGCGCTTCAATCAGCGCTTCGAGGTCCAGCCGATCGCCAATCGCCACTTTAACGATCGATTCGTTGAAGACCGTGCGCGGAATCGTGCGCGTCATCAGCGCTTCGGCCGACGTAACGACCAGCGGCGACTCATGCCGAAGCATCGCGAACAGCGCCGCCAGTTGCGACGCCTGCGCGTCGGTCGGTGGCGACAATTGCGCCATCGGTTTCACTTCCCACGAGCGGATCAGATGCACCCGGCGCGTGGCGGCGTCGGCGTCTGCCTCCTCACCTAGAAAAAACGCAACCTCTCCGGCCAGCGCCTCGGCTTCCGACGGCGTTGACGTGACCGCGACGATTGGACGCCGCAGCCGCAGTCCCATCTCGCGGATCATCAGCGCGCCGGCCGCGCCGCGCAGTCCCATCACCGGGAATCGGCGTTCGGTATTTGCCGCGAGCCGCGCTTCGAGTTCGCCGGCCGCTTCTTTGAGGCTCCGTTGCAAGTTTTTCCGGTCCGAATACGCAAAAATTCGCCTTGCGGCGATGCGCGCGAGGAGCGCACATGCCGCTGGCGTCTCAAGAATGATAGCAGAAAATCGCGCGCGAACGCGTCGGCCGTATCGGAGGAACAATCGTGAAATGAAATCGCGAGGCTACTGCCGGTTGCCGCCCGTCGGCGCCGCATTCGCGATTGGCTCGCCCACCGCGCCGACTCGCACCGCAATTTTGATCGTCTTGTGCGAGTTACCTTCCGGCCTGATTACCGTCAGGTACATCGTGTCTCCCGGCTTGAGCCGCGACATCGCGCTTTCCAGATCGCTCTGGTCGCGCACGCGCCGATCGTCAACCGCGACAATCAGATCTCCCTCATGGCCCATCGCTCCCGAACTCTGCAGCGCCTTATTAGCCAGGATTGAGCCGCCGGGCAGTATTCCCGTCAGCGTGGAAACCGCCGCGCCGATTGGGCTCATTCCAGAGCGCGCCTGCAGTCCCGCCTGCGCGGCCGGACTGCGGGGATCGATGGTCAGCACTTCGAGCCCATGCTCCTCCCCTCCGAGGTAGCACTTGGTCGCGTATTGCACGGTGATGCCGAGGTAGGGCCGCGGATGCGGCCGGTTGCTATCGCCGTTGCCGTTGATGTCGCCGGTGCCGTTCTCGGTTTTCGGGCGGAAGTTGGGTTCGATCGACGCGTTGTTCTCGCCCGGATTGAAATTCCGGCCGCCGGGGATTTCCTGAACACCGGGTTTCGGCGCCGCCAAGCCGGGCTGCGGAGCTATCTCGAGCGTCGCGTCGCTGCCGCCCTGCCCCTCAATTCCGGGATTGGCCGGATTCCCGCCGCCCTGGGAGCCAGTCTGCGAACCGGCCGTCTGCGCGACTGCAAGATGAGACAGCGCGAACAATGCGGCTGCCGCCACGCCCAGCGTGAGCATCTTTTGCAGCTTCATTTCATGGTGCTCGACGATCGGTCCGTTGATGCGGGAGACTCTCCAAATATAAGCCCGCCGCGCGATCTGCTCAACCTGCACGATTTCTCCTTGAAGGGCGCGCGAACCCGTGCGAAAGTTTTGATGCGTCCATGAAAATAATATCGACGGTTGCGCTGCAACCCGCGCATCGCGCCGCAATTACCAGCGCGGTGCCCGGAGCCGAGTTGGCCGATCGCCAATGCCGAACGGCCGAGGAAGTCAGCGAGTTGGTCAGCGGCGGATGCGATGTGCTGCTCACCTTTCGGGTGCCGCTGGACATCACGAATCGGGCGCACGGCCTCAAATGGATTCAACTGCTCAGCGCCGGCGCAGACCACGCACTCGGCGGACCGCTCAAGGGGGTCGCGATTCCAGTCACGACCGCGAGCGGAATTCATGCGACGCCGATCGGGGAATACACGATAGCCTCGATGCTCTCGTATGCGCATCGGCTTCATCTCGCGATTCGGGCGCAGATTCGCCGCGAGTGGATGCGCTCGGGCGCTTTCATGGCGAGCGTGGACGAAATCCGTGGGCGGACCCTTGGCATCATCGGCTACGGATCGATTGGCAGGGAAACGGCGCGGCTCGCGGCCGCATTTGGGATGACCGTGCTTGCGCTCAAGCGCAACCCGGCCGAGCGCGCCGATCCCGGATGGTGTCCGGCGGGTCTCGGCGATCCCGAAGGCAAGCTTCCCGCACGCTTCTTCGGTCCCGGCGATCGCGAAGCGATCCTCCGCGACAGCGATTACGTGTCCGTCACTCTCCCGCTCACCGACCACACGCGCAAGTTCATCGGCGAGCGGGAATTCGCCGCGATGAAGCCCGGCGCGTATCTGGTAAATATCGGGCGCGGCGAAGTGATCGACGAGCGCGCGATGGCCACGGCGTTGACCGCGGGAAAGATTGGCGGCGCGGGCCTCGACGTGTTCGAGCATGAACCGCTCGAAGCCAAAAGCCCGCTTTGGGATCTCGAAAATGTAATCCTGACGCCGCACATTTCCGGCGCCAATCGCGGCTACATGGACAAGGCATGCCAACTGTTCGCGGAGAATCTGAAAAGGTTCGCCGCGAATCGCCCGCTGCTGAATCTGGTCGATCCAATCCTCGGCTATTAGGGCGTTCAAAACCTTGCCACAGGAGACTGTTTGGTCTATGTGGCGAGTCGGAATCGTAGAGTCAAAACGGAAATCCCGGATCGATAGGCACGGATCTGGGGTAGGTCTGGCGTCGTGGGCTTGATTCATCATCGGCACAGCGGAGGAAACTATCCGCACGCCCATCATCACGATGCGGCGGATAAATCGCACCATCACGATCACGAACACCACAACGCAAGTCACGATTCGCACGGTCACGGCGATCACGCTTATGACGTACATGGCAATGAAGCCGCGATCGTCGTCAGCGATCCTCATCGGCTTGAGCATTGGCACTTCGATCGTCCTTTCGAGCGCGTCGCAATAGCGGCAAACCGTGATGTCGGAAACGATTCGTCACCGACCGTCGTTGTAGTCGCCAATCATGATCTGAACCGCTTGCCGCTGGCGGCCCGTCCGCCGCCCGCGCTCATCTAGCTTTCTTCCAAAATCGTTCCTTTCGAGATTTCCCCCGGCCTTGAGCCAGGAGGAGCACCGTCGTTGTGCGCAACGAAAGTGGCTTCCAGCCGAGTGCGCTCAGAGGCAGGGGCCGTGCAGGCATTCGTCAGCGAGTGCCGATTTGAGAGAGGGTTTTCTCATGGCGATTTCACCTTCGCGTATATCGAGGGCGACGCGATGCTGCGTACGGATCTGTGCCGCGCTGGCACTAGCGCCTCTGATTGTATTGCTGACGGTCAGCGGCTCAGCCGCCGCTATGAAGCAACTCATGTCCGAGTCTGCGGCGGGAACGGTAAAGGACGCCTTGGGCCGGCCGGTGACGGATGCCGTGGTGATGTTGCGAGCGGCAGACGGTCGCACAGTCGCTCGGACCTCGAGTGGCAAGCAGGGACAATTCAAGTTGCCGGCAACTGGACCCGGGACTTACGACCTAGTCATTCAAAAATCCGGCTTCAAGGCTGCCAGAGCAGCGCTGGTCTTGCCCACCAGCGCCAAAACTCCCCTCGACCTCGTGCTGGAATCCGAACAGGCATTGACCCTGCCGGTCAGCGCGAGCCGCGTACACGCGCAAAATGGATTAACCGCAACGGGCGCCAGCAAATTCACCTTCACTGCCCACGACGTCACGAACCTTCCGCAAGGCGAGGCTACTCCGCTCAACCAGGTGCTGCTGCAGATGCCGGGGGTGGCACTCGACCAGAACCAGGAGATTCATATTCGCGGCGAGCATGCGGGCATCCAGTATCAGATGAACGGGATCCTGTTGCCGCTCGACATCAACAACGACCCGACCTTCACGCAGCTCCTCAATTCATATTTCGTCAAGAGCGTGAGTCTTATGGATGGCGTGCTGCCGGCCGAGTATGGTTATCGCACCTCAGGGATAATCGAAATCAGTACCAGGAACGGCTGCGATGATGCGCACAACGAGTTCACTACTTACGGCGGCCAACGGGATACCGCGCAGCCGAGTTTCGAGCTGGGCGGCTGTAATGGAAAGTTCAGTTACTATGTGACCGGGGGTTACCTGCATTCCAATCTGGGCCTCAGTTCTGCGACTCGAGGCCCGGATCCGATTCACGATAGCACCGACCAGGGGCAGGGATTTGCCTATCTCACCTACTCGATAAGTCCGACCACACAACTGAGTCTGATTACCGGAATGACCGTTGCCGACAATCAGTTCCCCAATGTGCCCGGCGAAACGCCAGAGTTCACGCTAAGCGGCGCCAATCCTGCTGACTTTCCATCTGCTGATATCAATTCGACCGTGGATCAACAGGACTACTATGGAGTTCTCGCTTTAAACGGCGCGCTCGGAACGAATGCCGACTACCAGGTCGCCTATACGATTCATTACAACCGGGAAAACTTTAATCCCGATCCGATAAGCGATCTCATTTACCAGGGTATAGCCCCGAAAGTATTCGACAGCGACTTTTCAAATGCGGGGCAAGGCAATCTTACTTATCGTTTGGGCAACGACCACACGTTGCGTGGGGGATTCTATTTTGGCGAGTACGGAGTCGAGGCGGACAATACTTCACAGGTCTTTCCCATTTCGAGCGGCAAGGCATTGGACGTCCCTATCGCTATAAGCGCCGATCTCAACAAGATTAACCTGGTCTATGGTGTATATGTTCAGGACACCTGGCAACTGAGTGAGAAGCTAAGTGTGAATTTTGGCTCACGATGGGATCGAGTGAGCGGCCTTGTCAACGACAGCCAGTTCAGTCCGACTATAAATTTTGTGTACAAGCCACGCCGCGACACTACGATCCATGCGGGGTTTGCGCGCAACTTCCAGGTTCCGAACTTCCAGGGCATTTCTCCCGGTATCACCGCCTTGAAGGACACCACCGGCGGTGTTGGTCCCGGCATACCATTAAGCACAAAACTCGATGCCGAAACGGACTACACATGGGACGTCGGCTACACGCATCAAGTCACCCCGCATCTGGTGCTGTCGCAGGATAGTTATTTCCGGATCGATCGCCACTACATCGACGAAGGCCAGTTTGGTTTCGTCCCCGTGGATGCGCCCTTCAACTACGTCAGGGGCTACGGCGCCGGACTCGAGAACTCACTCACCTACAATCTTCCCAATCTCGCTCTGCGACTGTCGCAATTTGTGGCCAGGGAAGAGGTCCGGGGTGTCGCCACCGGACAGTACAACTTTCCTCCGCTTGCTCAGCTTCAATATATCGATCAACATTACATCGTACTCGATCATACCCCGCTGGTGGGTGCTTCAGGCGGCGTCGCGTACAAATGGAAGACTTGGCAGTTTACGGTCGACGGGCTATTCAGCAGCGGCTTGCGGGGCGGATTCGCCAATAGGACCCAGCTTCCGAAAGTATGGCAGTTCAACCTTAGCGCCGCCAAAACTCTCGATATGCCGGTGCTCGGTCACATCGAGAACCGGATTATCCTGCTCAACGTTTTCGATCGCATTAATTTGATTCGTCCAGCGACCGGTATCGGAGTTTTTCAGTCCGCCTACGGACCCAGAGTCACGGTTTACGATGCGTTGACAATTCCACTGCCGCCGCTCTAAGAAGCTGCGCAACTCGCGCATCGTTTTGCTCAACATCTTCGATCGGACCAATCTGATCCGGCCCGCCAGCGGCATCGGTGTCTTTCAGGCCGCGTATGGTCCGCGAATAACAGTCTACGACGCCCTAACCATCCGCCTTACGAGCGCAGGCGGCTAGAGACAAATCTCCGCCAGCGCGCGGACCGCATTAATATCGCCGGTGCCAATCAGCATCGTCTTGACCGGCGACGCCTTCCAGACCTCGAGCCGGTCCGCGATTCGCTCGCGATTGCCGACCAGCGCGACCTCATCGACCAGCTTGTCCGGCACCATCGCCATCGCCTCGGCCTTCTTGCCGGCCAGGTACAGGTCCTGGATTTTCACCGCGGCATCTTCGTAGCCGAGCCGCTTGGCGTAGTCGTTGTAGAAATTTTTCGCGCGCGCGCCCATGCCGCCGATGTACAGCGCCAGCATTCCCTTCACCGGCATCCGGCATCTCTCGAGGTCCGAGCCCATGATGCAGGTGACGAACGGCGCGACATCGAAATTGTCGAGGCTCTTGCGTCCGCCGCTTTTCGCAAAGCCTTGCTTGAGCGGCGCGCCGTAGATGTCCCATCGCTCCGGATTCATCCAGACCGGAATCACACCGTCGGCAATTTCCGCCGCAAGCGCGATTCCCTTGGGGCTGATCGACGCGGTGTAGATCGGCATGTCCTTGCGCCCGTGCAGGATGCTCTTGAGCGGCTTGCCGAGTCCCGACGCGCCCGGACCGGTGTACGGGATGTCAAACTCCTTGCCGTGATGCTCGACGGGTACTTCGCGCGCGAGAATTTTGCGCACGATCTCGATGTACTCGCGCGTGCGCTGCAACGGTTTGCCGTACGACACGCCGTGCCAGCCCTCGACGACCTGCGGACCCGACGGCCCGATGCCGAGGATGAAGCGGCCACCCGACAGCGCATCGAGCGTCATCGCGGTCATGGCGGTTGCGGCGGGAGTTCGCGCCGGCATCTGCATGATCCCGGTGCCGAGCCGGATTTTTTTGGTCAGCGCGCCGATCCAGGCCAGTGGCGTAACCGCGTCGGAGCCGTAAGCCTCGGCGGTCCACACGGAGTCGAAACCGACGCGTTCCGCTTCGAGGATGGTGTCCATCGGCAAGCCCATCTGCGCGCCCGAATACCCGGAAATTAGTCCCAATCGCATCGAAGTTCCTCCCGTCGCGGAAATCCCGCGTCACGCATCGAAGTTGCGAAAACAAGGAACGAAACACAAAACCGAAAAAGACCAAACATCAAAACACTGAAAAGAAAAAAGAAGCCCCACGGCGCACCGCGGGGCTTCGATTCAAATCTTGCGGGCTGACGGTCCCTAAGCAGACGCCCCTGCGGTATCGGCGCTGGCGGGGAGCGGCTCGACGCTCACTTGCCGCTTCTCACCCTTCGGCTCGTACTTAACCACACCGTCGATGAGCGCGTAAATCGTATAGTCGCGGCCCAGACCGACGTTGCGGCCCGGATGCACGCGAGTGCCGAGCTGGCGGATGATGATATTCCCGGCCTTGACGGTCTGGCCCGCGTAAATCTTGATACCACGGCGCTGGCCCGGACTGTCGCGGCCGTTGCGCGTCGAACCCTGGCCTTTTTTGTGCGCCACGCAGTGTCTCCCTAAAAACTTATTGAGCGGCCTTCCGAGCCGCGGTTCAATTAAAATTCACGCCAGCGTTCATGCGCCGGCGGAAATTTCCTCGATCTTGAGAACGGTCAGTTCCTGGCGATGGCCCCGTTTGCGGCGGTAATTCTTGCGGCGCTTTTTCTTGAACACGATCACTTTCGTGCCGCGCGGCTGCTGGACGATCTTTGCCGTCACCGAAGCGCCCGCGACGACCGGGGTGCCGACCTTGGGCGCTTCGCCGCCGACCGCCAGCACCTGGTCAAGTGATATAGCCGCACCAACTTCGCCGACGAGCCGCTCGACCGTTATCTGGTCGCCGACGCCGACGCGGTACTGTTTTCCGCCTGTCTTTACTATTGCAAACATCGATGTGCCGAACGAGAACAATTATCGGACGCAGCCGGGCGTGTCAACGCATCGGGCGATGCGCGAGGTGGCTGCGCGTCGATTAGTCGATGCCCAGTCGCTCGCGGCCTTCGGGAGAAATCATCTGCGGAGTCCACGGCGGATCCCACACCAGATCGACGTCCGCCTCCGACACGCCCGGGATGCTCATGATCTTGTAGCGCGCGTCGGTCGCGATCGAGGCGCCCATGCCGCATCCCTGCGCCGTCAGCGTCATCTTGACTTCGACTTTCTTGGCGCCGTCGCCGGCGTCCTTCACTTCCATTCCATAGACGAGGCCGAGGTCAACGATGTTGACGGGGATTTCGGGGTCGAAGCAGGTCTTGAGCTGCTCCCAGACCATCGCTTCGAGATCGCCGCCGCCCGACGCCGACACCGCGCCCGCATCTTCGGGCTTTTTGCCGAGCGCATCGGCGTCCTTGCCTGCGACGCGGAACAGGCCGCCGTGCGCGGGAATCTGCAGGGTGAAGGTTCCGCCGAGCGATTGCGTGATAAAGGCTTCGAGCCCCTTTTCCAGCTTCGTTTTGTCTCCGGCCGGGATCCGGACGCCTTCGCATTCGCGGGTCAATTCAACGCGTTCCATCGGCAAATACCTTCCTTGTCAGACTGGCTATTGTAACGCGACGGCCCGGTGCGGGCCATAGGCAGGGCGCGAGACTTCGCCAATTAGTGGTTCCTGGTGGGAGTGTTCACATAGCTTGGCGTTGCCGTCGTGGCGTGCCCCTGATAAAGCGAAGCAAGGACGAAGGGGCAGGCAGGTGGAGGAAGCGGGAATCCCGGGCGCGAATCAGCGTCATTTCGGCATCTCGGCCAGGCAGAAGCTCTATCAGTTTCTGTGCTCGCGGCCAGCAGGCGCCGACGCTGGCGAGCTGGTCGGGCTGCTGCTGAGCGGAGTCGGCTCGGACCCTGAACTCGGCGCGCGAATTGTCCGTCAGCTACTCGACGGCGATCCGAATTTCATCTTCGACCCTGACACGGCGCTGTGGCGGCTTGCGCAGAGCGATCGCATCCGCGTCGGGCTCGATCAGGCCGAGTTCACGGTGGTCGATCTGGAAACTACGGGCGGACGCGCCGGCCCGGGCACGATCATCGAGATCGGCGCGTACCGGATGGTCGGGCGGCGGCTCGCCGAATCTTTTTCGACGCTGGTCCGACCGCAGGGCGGCATCGTTCCGCGCTTTATCACGGGGCTAACGTCGATTACGACGGAGATGGTTCGCGAGGCGCCGCCTATCGAGGATGTGCTGCCCGCGTTTCGCGAGTTCATGGGGGAGCGGGTGATGGTCGCGCACAACGCGGCCTTCGACTTCGGATTTCTCGACTTCGAATACCGCCGCATCTTTGGAATTGGGCTGGGCAACCCGGTGCTGTGCACGCTCAGGATGTCGCGCCGGTTCATGCCGTCGCTCAAGCGCCGCCGGCTCGATCTGCTCGCGGGACATTTCGGGCTTTCGCTCGAAGGACGGCATCGCGGACTTGGCGACGCGCGGATGGCCGCGGAGCTGCTCTCGATTTTTCTCGAGATGGCGGAGCGGATGGGTATCACGCGGCTGGATCGCCTGCTCGACGACCATCGTCGCGGACTTGCGGGCAGGAGAATCGAACGTCACGTGCGGCCGGAGGAGATCGCGGCGCTGCCGCATGCGCCCGGCGTTTACATGATGCGCAATGAGCGCGGCGATTTGCTGTACGTCGGCAAGGCGCGGCGGCTCCGGGAGCGGGTGAGCTCATACTTCACGGCGTCGGTGAAGGCAAAGACGGCGGAGCTGATCTCGCACGTTTACAAAATCGAGACGCGGCCGGCGCGCTCGCCGCTCGAGGCGGCGCTCGACGAAGCGCGGCTCATCCGCGAGCTGAAACCACCGTACAACCGGATGCTGAAATCGGCGGCGCCCGCGTATTTCATCAAGCTCGACATGATGGACGAGTTTCCGCGCGTGACGATTTCGACAAAGATGAGTGCGCGGCGCGGTGTGATGCATCTGGGGCCGTTCATCGGCCGCCGCGGCATCGAGCATTCAGTTCGCGCGCTGGCGAGAATCCTCGGCCTTCGCACCTGCGGCGGGAAGCTTGAGCCGAGCGAGGACTTTTCGCCGTGCATCTATGGCCAGATGGGCCATTGCACCGCGCCGTGCAACCTGAGTATCGACGGAGAAAGGTACGCGGAGCGGGTTCGGCGCGCGGTTGGTTTTCTGCGCGGGAGGATCGGCCCGCTGCTGGGTGAATTGGCCCGGGCGCGCGATCAGGCCGCGGCCGCGATGCGCTTTGAGGAGGCGGCGCGCTTTCGCCACCATCTCGAGGCGCTGACCACGCTGGCGCATCGCGCGACCCGCCTCAGCCGGGTGGTGACGGAAAACAATCTCGTGATCGTGACAGGCGAGGCGGCCGATCGCGCAGCGCACGTCGTGCTGTCGGGACGGCTTGCGATGACGCGGCATCTGGACACGGCAGACGCCGCGGGCGAGGTGGCGGCGTTCGTCGCGGGCAATTACGAGCGATACAAGTTGAAATACGTCGAGCGCGGAGAGTTGGAGAAGATGACGATCGTCGCACGATGGCTCCGGGAGCGCGCGCCCGACGAGGGTCGTCTCATCTATCTGGCCGGTCCGCAGCTGGATTCCGTCGCGCTGGCGAGCTGATCACTTTTTTCAGGACAAAATGCGGCAACGATGCCTGGCAGACCTTGCTGAAAGAGCTTGTGCGATCATAAAATCAGAAAATCATGAAATCAGAGATCTCGGCCACCGACGCGGCTCGACGCTTTTCAGAGGTTTTGAATCGCGTGCGATATCGCAACGAGACTTTCGTCGTGAAACGAGGGGGCGAACCGGTCTGTGAGATCGTCCCCGTGCGCAACGCTACCTTCACCGGCCGTGAACTCGTGGAATTGCTCCGCTCGCTGCCGCATCCCGACAAGGAATATCTGGACGCGATCGAACAGCATGTTCGAAAACAGCCGAGAGCCGAGAAGTCGAAGTGGCCGCGCTGATCGATTCCAGCATCTTCATCGCCGGCGAGCGCGGCCGGATCGATCTGGCGGACCTTCTGGCATCGCTCGGCGGCGAACCTCTCGCGCTGTCCGCGGTGACCGCGTCGGAACTGCTATACGGCTTGCCTCGCGCTCGAACGACCGCGCAACGAAATCGACGCAATGCTTACGTCGAGGCGATATTCGCGCAAATGACGGTGATAGCGTTCGATCTCACCGTCGCCCGAGTCCACTCAGCGGTTTCGGCTGAACTAGACCGTACCGGCCGCCAGGTCGGCGCGCACGATCTGATGATCGCCGCGACTGCGATGGCCCACGATTACCGCGTTGCGACGCGGGACCTCAGGAGCTTTCCGAAAATTCCGGGCCTCGAGACTCTAAGGATCTAGCGTTCGGGCCAATCACCCTTTCAGATTTGCGGCGAACAGCTTGAGCGTGCGCTTCCACGCGTCCTTGGCTTCGGCGGGGCGATGGACATCGGCGCGAGTGTCGTTGAAAAACCCATGCGAGCATCCCGCGTAAACCTTCACCTCGCCCGGCTTGTCGAACTTCTTCAGCGCCGCCGCCAGCCGATCGACGTCGCCGCGCTGGATCCATCCGTCGTTCTCGCCGTATGCGTAGAAAATCGGGCAGCCGAGATGCTTGAGTTTTTCGTCCGGCGGGATTTCGCCATAAAACGGCGCCGCGGCCGCGATTTCCCGGCTCTCGCATGGCAACAGCAGGGCGTAGCTGCCGCCCATGCAAAATCCCGTGATGCCGATGCGGGTTGAATGGGTCTGTTTCTGTGCGCGCAGCCAATCCACCGTGGTCTGAAGATCCGCGATGCCGTCTTCCTTCTTCAGTCCGCCCATCAGTTGCGCGGCTCGATTGGGCTCGGTGGCGACCTGGTGGCCCTGTCGCGAGTACAAGTCCGGCGCGATCGCGAAATAACCCTCGCGCGCCAGCCGCCGGGTGACGTCGCGGATATGGTCGTTCAGCCCCCACCATTCCTGGACTACGATCGCCGCCGGCGATGACTCGACTCCCGCCGGCTCGGCGACATACGCCTTGAGCGCGCACGCATGGCCTGCATATGTCACTTCACGCGTGACGATATCTTTGCTCGCCATTGTCGCTCACCTCGAAGATATAAAATGTCACCCGCGCTGCGCGGCATCTACTGTGCGGCCGCCACCGGTATGAAGCCAAGCGTGCCATTCCTGAGTTTGATCTGAAGGTAGTTGCCCGTGATTCCCGTGACGTGGACGTACTTCTTGCGGCGCACGTGGCCGATGGTGGAACTGGTCTCGTCGGGATTTTGATATACCGGCGAAGTTTTCGTCAACAGGAAAAGCTTGTTGAGCGGCTTGATCTTCGGCGCGCCGCCCGACGCTGTCGTCGCCATGGCGCCGGCGGACGTCGCACCGGCAGCCGGCGTCGCAGCGGGCGCAGGCATCAGCCTGGCGTCGAGTGCTCGCACCTCGTCGAACTCCGCGTTGGCTTCGGTCGTGCGAGCCGGCTCCGTCGCCAGCAGATTCGCCAGTGCCAGGTGGGCCTTTGCGTCTTTAGGGCTGAGCCCGATTGCGGTGCGGATTTGATCTTCCGTCTCGGCGGTCTTGCCTTCCTTTCTGAGCACCTCACCCAAATCTAGATGGTAGTTGGCGCGGTCCGGCTCGAGTGCTACCGCGGCGCGGTACTGATTTTCGGCCAGTCCGCGCTGGTTCTGATCGCTATAGAGGTTGCCGAGCGCGGCATGGGTCGCCGCGTTTTTAGGATCGATCTCGAGGACCTTCATGAATTCAACTTGCGCGTGTCTCGGCTTGTGCTCGAATATGTAGAGATTTCCCAGCGCGATATGGGTGCGCGGATCGTTCGGCTCGAGCTTCGCCGCCTCCTGGTAAGCCTTTTCCGCGTCGGCGAGCTTCGTCGTCTGCATGTCGGTGTCGCCATCGGCAAGAAAATCCTCGGCGGTCTTGTGATGGCATCCCGCCCCTATCAGGATCATCGCGCCGGTCACGATCATCGCCCCGGTCCGGGCCAGTAGGCTTCGCGTCCTGTTCATCGCTGAGGTTCCTCCAAGAGACCAGCGCGCCTTCCGATTGGGCAATGATCGGGCCAGCGACGGGAAAATCTACGCATCATGTTGAAGCGAGCACGGAAACAGTGTCAAGCATTCCAGCGCCCGTCGCAGTTCCCGTTGGATGCGCGCGTTTGTTAGGTTATAAAGATACCCCGTGCGCTTTATCCTGATCGCAGCCAAGCAACTCGAATTCGCCAAGACCCGGCTCGCGCCGGTGCTGCCACCCGGCGAGCGCCGTGCGCTGGCCGAAGCGATGTTTCGCGACGTGCTGGCGGCCTCGCTTGGCGCAGCCGCCGCCGACCACGTCGCCGTGGTGACATCGGACGCGGGCCTGCTCGCGCTGGCGCGCTCGGCCGGTGCACTCACCATCGACGAGGAATTTCCGCGCGGCCTCAACGCCGCCGTCGGACTTGCCACCTCCGCGCTGATTGCGGATGGTGCGCGAACCGTTTGCACGGTGCTGTCCGACATCCCATTGATCGCAGCCGAAGATATAGACGCGGTGTTTGCCGCGATGCCCGCCGGACGGGGCGTGGTGCTGGTTCCCTCGCGGGATTTCTCGGGCACCAACATCATTTGCCGCTCACCCGCCGCCGCCGTGGCGACTCGATTCGGTCGAATGAGCCTGGTGCGGCATCTGGACGATTGCCGCAGCTCCGACGTTCCGGCTAGAGTGCTGCGACTTGCGCGGCCCGCGCTGGACCTCGACGTGATCGCGGACCTCGCCGAGTTCGAGCGCGCCGGGTCCTCCACGCATACTCAAAACCAGTTGGCCCGGCTCGGGATTGCTCATCACTAAAAATTGCAAAACGGACTGATATCGATCGTGGAAATGGCTGAGCGGCTGGGCGCGCTGGTGATCGACAGTGTTGTCCAGCTCGGCGCGTTCGTGCTTTTTTTGGTGAGCGCCGCGTTTTACGTTTTTTTTCCGCCGTTTAAGCCGCGGCTATGGATTCGGCAGATACGAATCATCGGCGCCGACTCGCTGTTTCTCATCATCTTAATCGGCGGCTTCACCGGGATGGTGCTGGGTCTGCAGGGCTACAACACGCTGCGCCGCTTTGGCTCCGACGGCGCATTGGGCACGGTCGTCGCCCTGGTTCTGGTGCGCGAGCTTGGACCCGTTCTGGCCGCCCTGATGATCGCGGCGCGCGCGGGCTCCGCGATGGCGGCGGAGCTCGGCGCGATGCAATCCACCGAACAGATCGACGCGCTCACCGTGATGGCGATCAACCCGGTCCAGTACCTGGTCTCGCCGCGCGTGCTCGCGGGCGTGATCAGTTTCCCCTTGCTGATCTCGGTCTTCGACGTGGTGGGAATCTTCGGCGGCTACATGATCGGCGTCGGCCTGATGGGCGCGCCGTCGGCTGCATACTTCAACGGTATCGCCGACAACATGGAATGGCACGACGTCATGACCGGCATCTACAAGGCCCTGGTCTTCGGCGTGGTCGTAACGTGGGTCTGTTGCTACAAGGGATATCGCGCCGAACGGATGGCGACCGGGGTCAGCCGCGCCACCACCGAAGCCGTGGTGCTGTCCAGCGCCCTGATTCTTGCGTTTGACTATTTTCTTACGTCTATACTTTTGTGATAACGCCGTAGCGATCGACGATCCATGAGCCAAACTGAAATCAACCATAACGGTGGCGATGCGAAGAACATTCGCAACGCGGCGAGCGCCGGTAATGCAATCGAAGTGCGCGATCTTCGCAAACGCTTCGGCCGCCAGCAGGTCCTCGACGGCGTTACGCTCGATTTTCCCGCCGGCCAGATCACGACGATCGTCGGTCCCAGCGGATCCGGCAAGACCGTTCTGCTCAAGCATCTCAATCTGCTGATGCGGCCCGACTCGGGCACGATCGTGATCGACAACGTCGAAGTGACAAAGCTCGGCGCGACCGGCCTGGACGCGGTGCGCGAAAAATTCGGGGTGCTCTTTCAGGCCGGCGCATTGTTCGACTCGATGTCGATATTTGACAACGTCGCGTTCCCGCTGGTCGAGAAAACCAGGCTCACTCGCGCGGAGATCGCCGAGCGCGTGCATGAAACGCTCAAAGCGGTTGGGCTGGAAGGGATGGGAGCCAAGTTTCCCTCCGAGATGAGCGGCGGGATGCAGAAGCGCGCCGCGCTCGCGCGCGCACTGGTGCGGCGCCCGAAAATCCTCATGCTCGACGAGCCAACTACCGGCCTCGATCCGTCGCGGACCGGCGCGATTCACGAACTTATCCGACGCACGCAGGAGAATTTTAAGCTGACCGCCGTGATGGTCAGTCATGACGTGCCGGCAGTCTTCCAGGTTTCCGACCGCGTCGCATTCCTCCATAATGGCCGCACTCATCTCAACGGCACGGTGGCCCAGGTGATGGCGGCCGACGACGAGGTTTTCAAGCGGTTTCTGGCGGGCAAAGCATCCGGCGAGGAGAATGAAACAGCCCTTGCGGGCTGAAGCAAAGACCTATGTACGCAACTCGAACCACGCAGCTTATCGTCGGCATTTTCGCGATTCTCGGTATCATCGCGCTGGCGATTCTGTCGCTGTCGCTGGGTAAACTTACCCTGCTGCCCAGACCGGGATACACGCTCTACGCAAGTTTCGATAATATCTCGGGATTAAAGACCGGAGATCAGGTTCAACTGGCGGGTGTGCAAGTCGGTAAAGTTGTGGAGATCGGGCTCAAGGACGTGCGTGCTCGAGTTGCGATGCGAGTGGACGAGGGCGTGCCGATCGACGCGGACGCGATCGCGGCGATCAAGACCAGCGGAATAATCGGCGACAAGTATGTGTCTATCGCGCTCGGCCCTAGCGATCGTATCCTCAGGGATGGTGACACGATTCGGCAAACCGAGTCGGCATTTGTGCTCGAGGACGCAATCGGCCAGATCATCAACAGTTCCGGCAGCAGCGGTGAATCGAAGGATTCAAAATCCTCAAACTCAGACAAGCACCAGAAGCCTGGAAAATCGGAGAAATGACCGAGTGAAATATATGATGACGCCAACTTCCATCCAGCGAATCCTGCCGCGGCGCGCGATCGCGATCCTCACGTTGACGGCCGCGCTCGTCGTCAGCCTTGCACCGTCGCGCCTTTTGGCGCCCGCCTGGGCCGACGATCCGATGTCCGTGGTGCGGACCACCGTCAACCAGGCGCTGGGCGTGCTCCGCGACAATCAAACTCCGCTGGCCCAGCGCCAGGACAAGCTTCGCCAAATCGTGTCCGCAACCTTCGATTTCACCGCGATGGCGAAGTCGGCGCTCGGCTACCATTGGAAGCAGATCACCCCGGGTCAGCAGCAGGAGTTCACAAGCGCGTTCGTCGCTTTCATCGAGGATTCTTACCTGAGCAAGGTTAACGACTACCGCGGTCAGCAAGTCGCCTTCCTCAGGATGACGAGCGACGGGCCCCAGTATGCACAGGTCAACACCGATATCGTGCAGGGGGATAAGGAGCCGATCCATTTGAACTACAGCCTCGTGCAGGAGGACGCTACCTGGAAGATCTACGATGTGACCGTGGACGCGATCAGTATCATCGCGAATTACCGCAACCAGTTTAATCGCGTGATGAACAATCAGGGCTACGCCACCCTGATTAGCGACTTAAAGAATAAACAGGCCGCCCTTGCGGCAAGTCTCGCGAACCACTAGCAAGTATGGATTCCTTGAGTCTGGAAAGGTACCCTCTTAAGTAAGATCTTAGGGCGACACCGCCATGGAGAGGCAAATGACATCTGGTCCGAAACAAATCGAAAGGACAGGCATGCGCTGGATGATGCTCGCATCGTCCCTGCTTGCGGTCGTTTCGTTAGCGACCCCGGCCCTGAGCCAGGGCGCCGCTCCGATGTCGCAGAATACCGCCGCCCAATCGGCCGCCAATCCGTCGACTCAGCCACCGGGCGAGAACAATCAGGGCGGCTATGCCGATCCGATAGCGGGATTCAATGAGCCGATGTTCACCTTCAACCTCAAGCTCGACGATTGGGTGCTGCGCCCTGTAGCCAGCGGATACGCCACCATCGCGCCGCAGCCCGTGCGTGAGAGCGTGGGCAGATTCTTTGACAACACCCGGGTCATCCCGCGTTTCGCCAACAACCTGTTTCAGCTCAAGCTGGCCGAGGCCGGCGGCGAAGTCGCCCGCTTTGGAATCAACACGACGATCGGATTGGCCGGATTCTTCGATCCCGCCGACCTTTGGTTTGGGCTCAAGAAGCATCGCAACGATTTCGGTCTCACCATTCGCTACTACAACATCCCGACCGGTCCGTACCTGATGCTGCCGTTTTTTGGACCTTCGACAATTGGCGACACGGTCGGCTTGGTCGCCGACGGTGCGATGAATCCGATCAGCTACTTCGTTCCGTTGTGGGTGGCGTTCACGGTGGCCGGCGGGCAGGGCGCGGCTGAAGCGGTGAACTATCGCTCGCTGCATCTGAACCAGTTCGAGGAAGCCGATCGCTATGCGATCGATCTCTACGGCGCCGTTCAGGACGCGTACCTGCAGACGCGCGTGCACGACGTCAAGAAGCTCCACGAGGAACGGTGGTAAGCTGCTCCGGATTCGTTATTAAATCAAAGGTAATTTGACGATTGGCGGGCCGCGGGACTGATGTTCCGCGGCCCGCTGCTCTTTTTAAGTCCGCGCGCCAGGCTTCTTTAGTTCACGTGTTCCCACGCGTGGTACGAGCTGCGCACCAACGGCCCTGACTCGACGTGATGGAACCCCATCGCGAGCGCGGCCGTCTTCAACTCCGCGAACTCCGCCGGCGCCACGTACCTGGCCACGGGAATGTGCTCCGCCGAAGGCCGCAGATACTGCCCGAGCGTCAGGATGTCGCATCCGACGCTGCGCAAATCGCGGATCACATCGAGCAGCTCGCCGTTGGTCTCGCCAAGCCCGAGCATCACGCCCGCCTTGGTGAACATCGGCTTGCCGAGCCGGCGCGCGGAGTCTTTGGCACGGCGGATGACGTCAAGCGATCGATCGTAATTTCCGCCCGGCCGCACCGTGCGATAAAGACTCGGCGCCGTCTCGATATTGTGGTTGTAGATATCGATTGGCGAGCGCACCACCGTCTCAACGCTGGCGAACGATCCCCGGAAGTCCGGCACCAGCACTTCGACGCGCGCCGGCGTAGGCGTCGATTTGATTGCATGCGCCGTGGCCGCGAAATGCGCCGCGCCGCCGTCGGGCAGATCGTCCCGATCGACCGAGGTGACGACGACATGCTGCAGTCCAAGGCGCGCCACCGCCTCCGCGACTCGCCGCGGCTCATCGGAATCCAGCGGACGAACTTTGCCGTGCGCGACTGCGCAGTACGGACAATTGCGCGTGCACACGTCGCCCATCAGGATGAAGGTGGCCGTGCGATGCGAAAAGCATTCGCCGATGTTCGGGCAGCACGCCTCCTGGCAGACGGAATGCAGCTTGAGCCCGGCGAGGATCGCCTTGGTGCGAAAGTACTCGGGCGACACTGGTGCGCGAACTTTAATCCAGTCGGGATGCCTTCGTTCAACCATCGCCAACCATCAGTTGAGGCGCCGGCGCTATCTGCGATGCGCTGGCGAGAACTATTTCATCGTAGTGGAACACACGGCCGAAACTCTCGCGCATCACCTCGGCGAACTCGCGGACCGACACCGCCCGATCCGTCAGCTCGCAGATTGAAGTCATGCGGCATCCCTCGATACCGCACGGCACGATCGAATCGAAGAAGCTGAGGTCGGTGGATACGTTCAGTGCAAAGCCGTGCCAGGTGGTCCAGCGCCGGATGCCGACGCCGATCGACGCGATCTTGCGCGACCCAACCCAGACGCCGGTCATCGCGTCGCGGCGGGCGGCGTCGATGCCGAATTTCGCGAGCGCGTCGATCATCGCCGCCTCGAGGCCTCGAAGATACTTCGTAACATCGCGGGCGCGCCCCTCGAGTTTGAGAATCGGATAACCGATCAGTTGTCCGGGGCCGTGATAGGTCACCTGCCCGCCGCGTGAGACCCGCCGAATCGGCACGCTCGCCGGATTGCTGACGATAAAGCGCTCGTCCGCGCCGCGGCCCAGCGTGAAAACATGCGGATGCTCCATCATCAGGAGCGTATCGCCGATTGTGCCGTCGAGCCGCGCCGCGAGCATCGCGGTTTGGATCGCAAGCGCGGCGTCGTAATCGACCACGCCCAAATCGGCGACGGTGAGTGCCCCGCGCGCGTCCATCGTCAGAAGTCTATCGCTTCGCCGTCGGCGGCCAAAGCCGCTTGCATGATTGCTTCGGACATCGTGGGATGCGGATGCGCGGTCTTGCCGATTTCGGCGGTGGTGGTCTCGAGCGTTTTGCCGAGCACGACTTCGGAAATGATGTCGGTGGCGGCGTGTCCGATTATCTGGCATCCGATCACTTCGCCGTACTGTTTGGTCGCGACGATTTTCACGAAGCCCACGGTCTCGCCGATCGCAACCGCCTTGCCGATCGCGCGAAACGGAAACTTGCCGACCTTCACTTCGATGCCGCGCGCTTTTGCGTCGGCTTCGCTGAGTCCCACGGTCGCGACTTCGGGCTCGCAGTAGATGCATCCGGGGATCGCGAGCAGGTCGAAACCGGGTTCGCGCACGCCCGCCATGATTTCAACCGCGGCGATACCTTCGGCGCTGGCCTTGTGCGCGAGCAGCGGCGGGCGGACGACGTCGCCGATCGAATAGATGCTCGCAACGGTGGTCTGGAACGAGTCGTTTATCTTGATGAAGCCGCCGCGTTCGAGCTCGACGCCAATTTTTTCGAGTCCGATGTTCTGGCTGAGCGGGGTGCGGCCGACTGCCACCAGCACGACCTCGGCGTCGATGGATTTTTCGGCGCCATTGGCCGTTACCGCGACCGACCACAGGCCGCCCTTGCGCACCATCGACTTGTAGCCATGCCCGAGCATCACGGTGACCCCGCGCTTGACGAACGCGCGGCGCAGCTCCTCGGCGACTTCCGCGTCGAAGCCGGGGAGCATCTGCTTTTCGATCTCGACGATCGTCACCTTGGCGCCGAACGCGCTGTAGAAATAGCCGAACTCGAGTCCGATTGCGCCGGCGCCTATCACGACGACGCTCGCAGGCATCGTGTCGAGCACCAGCGCCTCCTTGCTGGTAATCACGCCGTCGCCGACTTTCATTCCCGGGAACAGCCGTTCGCCCGAGCCTGTCGCGATTAGAATGCGCTCGGCCTCGAGCGCGGCGGCTTGCGGCGCGGACTTGCCTTCGACCGGGGCGAGCGAAACGGTGTGCGGGCCGGTGATGACCGCGTCGGCCTCGAAGTAATCGATTTTGTTTTTCTTGAGAAGGTAGAGCACGCCTTTGGAGAGCTTTTCGGCGGCGGCACGCGAGCGCGCGATCACTTTGGTGAAGTCGAAACGAACCTCGCCGACTTCGATGCCGTGTTCCTTGGACGCGCCGCGAATCGTGTCCATCACAGCGGCGGAGTTGAGCAGCGCCTTGGACGGGATACATCCCCAGTTGAGGCATACGCCGCCGGGGCGGTCGCGCTCGATAACTGCGACGCGCATTTTGAGCTGGCTGGCGCGAATCGCAGCGACGTATCCGCCGGGTCCGGAGCCGATTACGACAAGGTCATAGCGGGAATTTGCCAAGGTGAAGTCCTTCCGAGGTTTTTACATATTATTGTCCGAATCAGAGCATCGAGTAAGCGGTTGCGATGGCTGGCGTGGACCCTCTCCCGCCAGGCTCACCTAAATCGTGATTCGGGCAAGAATGAAAATTGTGTTTGACAATTCTGCGTCAGGGGATACGCGGAGGTTGCGAAGCATCCTTTGAAATTCTGAGCCGGGGAGGCTGCTTATGCCAGGCAGCACCGCATGAACCCTGCCGCCCGCCATGGTTCCCGCCATCGCGTCGAAAATTCCCGGTTCGATCCCCGGCGCTTCAGCGATGATTAAACCGAGATTTGCTCTATACAGCCTTGATCGGCAGGGTCAAAAAGGGAAATTGCGGCTAATCTCCCTCGAACGCCCGACCTTTAACGAAGATTGCCGACTGGTCGCCAAAGTAAACTAGCTTCTCCTCCTGCCAGAAGCGAAACTCGTAGCGCAGCACAACCCGCTTCGGCCCTTCGCGGGCCTTTGTCTCTTTGGAATGGAGCCGGAGCGGCGGTCCAATGGTTATCAGACTTCGGAAATCAGCACGATGGATGCGGTTGCCGAACCCGACCCATCCCTCCTCCCAACGACAGCTGTGCAGGAAGTAGGCGTGAAGGCAGCCGAGGTTGCCGGTCAGCAGTACAAGGTCGGGCCCCGATACGTGCCGAGGATGGATGCCTGGATCGCCCACTTGATACCGCGCGACTGGCAGCGAGCGCGTCGTGTCCATACGCGCTTCGATCTCTCGCTGCGCGAGGTCGATACACAGCACCTCGTCGACCAGGAATGCCTCGCTCGAATATGGAAACGTCGAGACGAAGTGCTCGAGCTCAAGCTTCGAAGGTACGCTCATGGCAGCAGATCATTCCAAGCGTGATGAGAAATGAATGGTCTGCGCGAAGCCCCCGGTTTTCCCGATGATGCGCCCGGCGGGATTCTCTCTCGCCGCCGGGCGCGGTCGAGCTACCATCCGAAGGAAATCGAACCGGTGTATTGGCTGTAGCCTTGGCCGTTTCCGTATTGGTTGAAGCGCCACTCCCCTCCAACGAATGACTTGTCGAGCAGCCCCTGAATCGGCGCGACCTTGAGCGCGGACAAAGCCAGTTCGAAGCCCAATCCCCACACGCCACCGCCCTGAGCGTCGGCCGTGTAATGGCGATAGCCCGCTCCCGGGTTGTCCTTCACCACAATCGGCGTGCTCATCAGATTGATGTACATCGCCGGGCCGGCGAGCGCGTATGGCTTGAACGCGGCCAACGACTCCATTCCCCAAAGCGCGGGGTCCAGATGGTATTGCACGGTCGGTTGCAGCGAGAGCGTATAGACCCAAGTGCTAAACGGGGGGCCCACGAGCTGGCTGGCGAGATTTGCAGTCGTGTTTTTCTGGTTACCCTGTGTCCATCCCACCAGCATCTCGCCCGACAGGAATCCGCCGGGGATACCGTCCTCATGCGTCAGCAAGCGATGGTTGAGGAACGCAGCGTAGTAGAAGCCTCCCGGCATTCCATACGGCGATTCGGACCATCCCGTGCGGAAGCCGACCTCGAGCGGCACCGAGCGCTGCTTCTTCGCAACATCACTCAGCTCTTGCTGCATCTGTGGCATTTGCTGCTGAAGAGTTGCGACGGGTTGTGCCGTCGCTTGCATCTGATGCATCAATGTGTCGATTTCTTGCTTCTGGGTATTTAATTGTTCCTGGATTGCGCGATTCTGGCCTTCCAGCATTCGATTCTGTTCTTGGAGTTGGTTGATTTTCAGCTGTAATTCCTGCTGCGACGCTCGCACGGCTTTCGCCCTGCCCGGAGGATCGCCGTCGGCCGCTATAGTTGGTCGCGCGGCGGCCAACGAGATCGCAAGTCCGATGGCCAATACTGTCAGTTTGGTAGCTCTGCGCATTTTTTCCTCCTTCTTCCAGCCCAGTTTTACCCGAAGCGGGCACACCACGTGTGGCAGCTCAAACCCATTCACGCTTGCAGTCCATTTCTGCGCGAAGTGGACGCATCATGCGTGCCAGTTCAAGCCAGATTCATAAGAAGTTCACAAGAACTTCAAGCAGCGCAGAATTCCTGCAAAAAGCCTCTTCGATTGGAACGAGTTTCGCCGCCGATTCGCTGGCGCACTTCGATACATTCCGCAATTTTGGCGATGCCGATGGAGACAGCCGATTAACGCAATGGCCGACCCAATCGGATCATACACTTGTGGGATTTTTTAAAAAAAGTTCCACGATTACTCGCAGTTGAGAGCAGGGACAGACAAAGACGAGCAGGCGCAGGCGGACGCGTGATGCGGCCTCGGGCTGGCACATTCTATGCCTTCCAGAGAACGGGAATCCTTTTACTGGCCGGTCGAGCTTGGCTCGCCGTCGATTTGCCGGACATCGCGGACTCACCGGCCTTTGCCTTCGCCGGAGGACGCTTTATGGCCCGAGAACAGAGTTGGCTGCTCGACGAGCTCAAGAGGCGTGGAATCTCACGCCGCGAATTTCTCGGTTTTTGCGCCAAGATGGCCGCGATACTCGCGCTGCCCAGTTCGGCGGCCGGTGCGATCGCAAAGGCGGTTGCGACCGGTGACAAGCCGATACTGGTTTGGCTCGAGTTTCAGGATTGCTGCGGCAACACCGAGTCCTTCCTGCGTGCAACCCGTCCTACCGTCGCCGAAATAATTCTCGATACATTCTCGGTTAACTACCACGAGACCCTGATGGCGGCCGCGGGCCATCAGGCCGAGGCAGCGCTCAACCAGACCGTCGCGGGACATCCGGGCCAATACATCGCTGTGATCGAAGGATCGATTCCGACCGGAAAGAACGGCGCGTACTGCACAATCGGCGGAAAGTCGGCGCTCCAGATCGCGCGCGAGGTCTGCGGCGCGGCGGCCGCGACGGTCGCGGTCGGCACCTGCGCGGCGTTCGGTGGAATTCCCGCGGCGCGGCCCAATCCGACGGGCGCGGTCGCGGTGGGCGATGCGGTGCCGGACGTCAAGAACCTGATCAACCTGTCGGCGTGCCCGATGAACGCCGAGAACATCACCGCGCTGCTGGTCTATTACCTGACGGTGAAGCAGTGGCCGCCGCTCGATCAGTACCGCCGTCCGCTCTTCGCTTATGGAAAGTTCATCCATGACAACTGCGAGCGGCGCGCGCATTTCGACGCGGGGCAGTACGTCGAGATGTGGGGCGACCCCGCACATCGCCAGGGGCACTGCCTTTACAAGATGGGCTGCAAAGGGCCGGCGACCTCGCAGAACTGTCCGGTGGTCCGGTGGAACGAGGCCACCAACTGGCCCATCGGGTGCGGCCATCCGTGCGTCGGTTGCGCCGAGCCGAACTTCTGGGACACCATGACGCCCTTCTACAGGCGTCTCCCGAATGTTCCGGGCTTCGGAGTCGGGTCAAACCTCGACCGAATCGGAATTGGCGCTGCCGCCGTGGTGGCCGCAGCTTCGCTCGCTCACGGAATCGGCGAGATCGTGCGGCATCGCGTGGGAACGAAGCCCTCGGACTCTGACCGCCCTTCGGGAGATAAAAAATGACGCACATCGTGGTTGACCCCATAACGCGCATCGAAGGGCATCTCCGAATCGAAGCCGAGGTTGACGGCGGCAAGGTGACCGACGCCTGGTCGTCTGCCACGATGTTCCGGGGGATCGAGATAATCCTCAAGGGTCGCGATCCGCGTGACGCGTGGGTCTTCACGCAGCGCATCTGTGGCGTCTGCACGACCGTCCACGCGATCGCATCGATCCGCGCCGTAGAGAACGCAGTCGGCGCGAATCCTCCGCCCAATGCGCGCCTGCTCCGCAACCTGATCATGTCCGCGCAGGCAGTGCAGGATCACGTGGTTCATTTCTACCATCTCCACGCGCTGGACTGGGTCGATGTAGTCTCGGCGCTATCCGCGGACCCGACCAAGACTGCCTCGCTCGCTCAATCGATTTCGGACTGGCCGCTATCCAGCGCTACATACTTTACGGGCGTCCGCGATCGCCTCAAGACCTTCGTCAATCGAGGTCAGCTGGGTCCGTTCGCCAACGCATACTGGGGGCATCCGGCGTACAAGCTTCCGCCTGAGGCAAACCTGATGGCGGTCGCGCACTACCTTGAGGCGCTCGACTTCCAGCGCAAGTTTATCCGCATCCACGCGATTCTGGGCGGCAAAAATCCGCATCTGCAGAGCTTCCTGGTGGGCGGGATGGCGACGCCGGTCGATCCCGACTCGCAGGCGTCGCTCAACATCGGCACCATCGCGGCGCTCAGAGAGCTGATCGCGAAGGGCCGCGATTTTGTCACCCGCGTTTATATTCCCGACGTCATCGCGGTCGGCGGATTCTACAAGGACTGGACGCATTACGGCGCCGGAGTCGGAAACTTTCTCGCCTATGGCGAATATCCCGAGGGCGACGACAGCGAACCGCGGCTATTCCTGCCGCGCGGCGTAATTCACGCGCGCAACATCACGCGCATTGAGCCGATGATCCCGGAGAAGATCACCGAGCAGGTGAAGCATTCCTGGTACAACTACGATGGCGGCGACGACAAGGGACTTCATCCGTTCAAGGGCGAGACCAATCCCGCTTACACCGGGCCCACGCCACCCTACGACCGTCTGAACACGGACGAGAAATATAGCTGGCTTAAATCGCCGCGCTACGACGGTCAGCCGATGGAGGTCGGACCGCTCGCACGGATGCTGGTCGCATATGGCAGCGGCCAGCAGCGTGTCAAGGAGCTCGTCGGTAAGGTGCTGACCGCACTCGGCGCCGGCCCGGAGGCGTTATTCTCGACGCTCGGACGGTTGGCGGCGCGCGCGATCGAAACTCAGGTGTTGATCGAAAAGATGGATGACTGGGTGACCGCACTTGCTGAGAGCATGGCGCGCCGCGACTACCGTATCCAGGATAATTCCAAGTGGGATCCCGCTTCCTGGCCCAAGGAATGCTATGGCGCGGGCTTTCATGAGGCGCCGCGCGGTGCGCTCGGCCACTGGGTGCACATCCAGGACGGCGCGATCGTGAACTATCAATGCGTCGTGCCGAGCACCTGGAACGCCGGTCCGCGCGACTCAGCCGGCCAACGCGGACCCTACGAATCAGCCTTGGTCGGCACGCCGATCGCCAAACCTGACCAGCCGCTCGAGATTCTGCGCACTGTTCACTCATTCGATCCCTGCATGGCTTGTGGCGTGCACGTGGTGGACGCCCGGAGGCGCGAGCTGGCTCGCGTAAGGGTTGTATGAGCGCCACGCCTAAAATTGTCAGTCCGACCGAAGCAGTGGTCGCGGTATACGTGTGGGAGTTGCCGGTTCGACTAACGCACTGGCTGATCGTCCTATCCATCGCGGTCCTCTCGGTTACCGGTTTCTACATCGGCGATCCGCTCATAGCCGTCAGCGGGCCTGCCCGGGATCACTTCGTCATGGGGACGATGCGCGTAATCCATCTGTACGCCGCGATCGTCTTTGCGTTGGCCCTGTTTGTGCGCATCTACTGGCTGTTTGTGGGCAACCAATACGCACGCTGGGATCAGTATCTTCCCGTGTCGCGCGAACGCCTGCGCAACACCTGGGAGGCGCTGAACTTTTTCAGCTACTGGCGGCGCGATCCGCTGCCGTATCCCGGGCAGACCGGCACTGCCGGCCTGGCCTACGGCGTCGTCTTTCTGATCCAGTTCGTGATGGTTTTGACCGGACTTGCATTGTACACGGTGTACGCGGCTCCGAACTCGCTGTTCCAGGCCTTCGTCTTCCTGATTCCACTCTTCCGCGGCCTGCAGATGGTGCATCTGATTCATCACATCGGAATGTGGCTGCTGCTCGTCTTCATGATCCTTCACGTTTATTTGTCTGTTCTATTTTCCGTTACCGAACGAAACGAAATCGATTCAATGTTCTCCGGTTATAAAGAAAGGGAAGTCACGGTTGTCCGGGAGACGCGCGATGCCTGACGAATTGCTCGTACTCGGACTCGGCAATCTGCTCCTCGGCGATGACGGTTTGGGTATCGCGGCTGTCACGAGGCTGGAGCGCGAGTATGACGTGCCCCCGGGCGTGCGCCTGGCGGATGGCGGCACTCTGGGGCTGGCGCTGCTTGGGCTTTTTGCCGAATCGAAGCATGCAATTCTGGTGGACGCGGTTCGCGCCGACGCGCGTGCCGGGAGCCTGGTTCGTATCGATGGAGAGGAAGTGGCGCCCGCAGTGCGTGAACGCCTCTCTCCTCACCAGGTTGGGGTCGCCGATCTTCTGGACGCGGCTCGACTCATGGACTCCTATCCGGCATCGGTGACGCTCCTGGGGCTCGTGCCGGAAAAAATGGATTTAAGTCTCGAGCGGTCCGATGCGGTCGAGGCGGGGCTGGACAGTCTCATCGAGGCGATAGTGTGTGAAGCTCGAGGTCTTGGCTATGAACTGTCGCCGAAGAAGAGCGCGGCGAGTGGCGCTGACCGTGCTGTTGGCGTTGTGCCCGATCTTGGGGTGCAACACGAGCGGTAGATCGCGCGGCGAGGCGCAGATGCCACCCGGTCTTCTTGAATCGCGCGAGGCGCGGCAGAGAGGACACGGACTGTTCCTGGAGAACTGTGCAATCTGTCATGGCGCGATGGGCGATGGGCGCGGACCCCGCCGCGTCGGCATAGACCCCCCGCCGGCAAATCTCACGGTCCCGCCATGGTCCGATTCGGCGAGCGCTGCGCGAATCTATAGCGCGATTCACGACGGCGTTCACGGGAGCGCGATGCCATCATGGCGGACCCTCACCGACCGGCAGATCTGGGACCTGGTGGCGTACATCCATTCGTTAGGCAAGTCATGAACGCTCAAGAGCGACATGTCGCTGACCCTCATGCTGCCGGCGCAGATGAGCGTGCGTTGGAACTTGCGGGCCGCAAGGTCCGAGTGTCGGGGATCTCGCAGGGAGTCGGGTTCAGGCCTTTCGTCTATAGGCTCGCCTGCGAGGAGGGACTCAGCGGCAGCGTTTGTAACGACGCGACGGGCGTCACGATCGAAGCCTTCGGATCGCGCGACGCGCTGGATCGCTTCGTCGCTCGCATCGCCTCAGAGTCGCCCGCGGCTGCACGGCTCGACGGTGTGCGGACGAGTCCCCTGGCCTTCGAGCGGCGCACCGGGTTCGAGATTGCCGCGAGCGTCCATGGCGCGGAGCGCCGTGTATCAATACCTGCCGACCTCGCGACCTGCCCTGAATGCCTCGCCGAAATTTTTGCTCCCGGCGACCGCCGCTATCGCTACGCATTTACCAACTGCACCAGCTGCGGCCCGCGCTTTACGATTGCGCGCGACATCCCCTACGACCGTCCCGCCACGACCATGGCGCGATTCCCGATGTGCCCCGAGTGCCGGCGCGAGTACCAATCTCCAGCCGACCGCCGCTTTCATGCGCAACCCAATGCATGCCCGAATTGCGGCCCGCGGCTGCGGCTGATTGATTGCGCGAATCGGACCGTGCGCGACGACGACGATCCTATCCGCGCGGCCGCCCGGGCGATTATCGAAGGCAAAATAGTCGCGATCAAAGGAATCGGCGGGTTTCACCTCGCGTGCGATGCGACCGATCCCGCGGCTGTGCGCCGCCTGCGTGAGCGCAAGCATCGCGACGAGAAACCGTTCGCGGTTATGGTGCGCGATGCCGCCGAGGCGGAGCGCCTGGCGCATTTCACCGCGGCGGACAAGGAGGTCCTGCTCGCAAGCGAGCGGCCAATTGTGATCGTTCGCCGCCGCCGGCACGCGGCGCTTGCGCCCGAAATCGCTCCGGGCATTCCTGCCGTCGGCCTGATGCTTGCCTACGCTCCGCTGCATCATCTGCTGATGGCGGAAGTCGGCCGTCCGATAGTGATGACCTCGGGTAATCTGTCCGAAGCACCAATCGCGTATCGCGACGATGAAGCAATTGCGCGGCTTAAGTCGATTGCCGACCTGTTTGTGATGCACGACCGCGAAATCGTCACGCGATGCGACGATTCCGTCGTCCGCGTGATAGCGGCGCGTGCCACCGTTATGCGCCGGTCGCGCGGTTACGTTCCGCGTCCGATTAGGGTTGCGCAACCGTTTAGCCGGCCGGTGCTGGCGTGCGGCGCGCAACTCAAGAACACGTTCTGCATTGGCGTCGGAAGCGACGCATACTTCGGGCCGCACATCGGCGACCTCGAAAATCTCGAGACCTTCGAGTCGTTCGAGGAATCGATCGCGCGGATGGAGCGCTTTCTTGGCGTCCAGCCGGAATTGATCGCACACGATCTGCATCCCGATTATCTCTCGACAGCCTATGCGCTCGGGCGCAGCCCGGTGCCTGCGGTCGCCGTGCAGCATCATCATGCGCACGTCGCCAGCGCGATGGCGGAGCATCGCCTTGCCGGTCCGGTTCTCGGCATCGCCTTCGACGGAACCGGCTACGGCACTGACGGTCATGCATGGGGGGGCGAGTTCATGGCCGCCGACACCGCTGATTTCGAGCGGCTTGCGACCTTTCGCCCCATTGCGCTCGCGGGCGGCGATGCGGCTATCCGCAACGTATGGCGAATAGCGCTCGCAATGCTGGACGATGCGTTTGATGGCGCCGCGCCGCTCGCCGATCTCGCGCTGTTCCGCACGATTGCGCCCGGCGAAATCGAGATCGTGCGGGCGATGATAGCTGGACATCTCAATGCGCCGCTGGCGCATGGCGTCGGCCGCTACTTCGACGCGTTCGGCGCGCTCGCACTCGGTCTGGCGCGCGCGAACTACGAAGGGCAGGTGGCGATGCGCCTTGAATGGGTGGCCGACCCGGCCGAGCGGCGACGCTACCGCTTTGACATCGATCGCTCCGCAGCGCCCTGGCAGATCGATCTGCGGGCGGCGGTGCGCGAAGCGGTCCGCGATCTCCGCGGTCGCGTGTCGGCGGCGACAATCTCTGCGCGCTTCCACAACACGCTCGTGTCCGCATCCGCGGAGATCGTTCGCACCGCTGCCGCGCGCCTGGGACGCATCCCGATCGTGCTCAGTGGCGGATGCTTCCAGAATGCGCGGCTGGCGGAATCAATCGCGGGCGCCTTGTCGCCCCGATTCGACGTTTACCTGCATTGCTCTGTGCCGCCCGGCGATGGCGGAATCGCGCTCGGGCAAGCTATCGTTGCCGATGCGAAGTCAAGAAAATCCGCCGGGGGTCGAGTATGTGCCTAGGCGTTCCAGGCAAGGTGTTGACGGTCGATGGGTCGGTCGCCACCGTCGATTTTTTCGGGGTCAGGCGCGATGTCAGGCTCGACATCGTCGATGAACCGGTCGAGCCGGGCGACTATGTGATGAATCACGTCGGCTTCGCGATCCGCCGCATCCCACCCGCCGAAGTGAAAGAGACGCTCGCGCTTTACGAGCAGTTGCTCGCGGCGATTTCGAGCGAAGATCTCCTGGCCGCCGACATCCGGGGCGAGATAGCCGCGACGCGTGAAAAAAAATGAACGATGCGGGCCGCAACGCGATGCAGTTCCGCGACCCCGCGCGCGCCGCCCAGATGGCCTCTCTGCTCGAACGTCTGGTCGGCGAAATCGGCCGCGAACCCGTCTCCGTGATGCACGTCTGCGGCAGTCACGAGCAGGCGATCGCGCGCTTCGGCCTTCGTGCAATCTTTCCCCGCGCGCTGGAAGTGATCATGGGACCCGGATGCCCCGTTTGCGTGACGGACATGCCCGAGGTCGATGAAGCCGTCGCTCTGGCGGAAGACGGCATCAGGATCGCGACATACGGCGACATGCTGCGCGTGCCGGGCACCGCGCGATCGCTGGCCGACGCGCAGGCAGCGGGCGCAAAAGTTGACGTCGTTTACAGCGTCACGCAGGCTCAGCAACTCGCCGCAAAGCTCGACGAAGAACTGGTTTTCTTTGCGAGCGGCTTCGAAACCACCGCCGTCGCAACTGCGGCCGTGCTGCTGGGCTCGCCCCCGCCGAATTTTTCGATCCTTTCCGCGCACAAGTACATTCCGCCGGTGATGGAGATCGTCGCCGAGATGCCGCACACGCGCGTGGAAGGCTTCCTTGCGGCGGGCCATGCGGCGACGATCACCGGCTGCGCTATTTTCGAGCGTTTCGTCGAACGCCACCGCATCCCGGTCGTCGTGGCGGGATTCGAGCCGCTCGATATTCTTGCCGGGCTCGCAAAATTGCTCGAACTGGTGCGCGACCGCCGCCCCGAAGTCGCAAACATGTATCCGCGATGTGTCACGCGCGAGGGTAACCGCCGCGCGCAGGAAGTTCTCTGGAAAGTCTTCCGGCCGGTCGGCGGAAGATGGCGCGGAATTGCGCACGTGCCCAATGGCAACCTCCGCCTGCGCGACGAATTCGCGCGCTTCGATGCGCGCCGGCGCTTCAAGATCGACGTGAGCCGGCTCTGGGACTATGCGCCGCCGAGTCTGGCGCATAGCTGTATCTGCGGCGACATCATGGCCGGCATCGCATCGCCATCGTCATGCTCGCTGTTCGGCAAGCAATGCGAGCCCGATAACCCCGTGGGTGCGTGCATGGTCAGCACCGAGGGTACATGCCGGATCTGGCATCAGTACGGCGGACAACTCGATCTGAGGGACAAAGATGAGCGCGCTTAGGATCGCGCCGGACGCAAAGGTGATGCTCAAGCACGGCGCCGGCGGCCGCGCGATGCGCGAGTTGATTCAACAGGTCTTCATCGGCGATGCGCAACCTCCCGCAGACGGCGGCATCGGGCTTGCCGCCATGGACGATGGCGCGGCGATTCGCGCGGGCGGCCAGTGGCTGGTGATGACGACCGACTCGTACGTTATCAAGCCCGCGTTCTTTCCGGGCGGCGACATCGGGCGCCTGGCGGTGTCCGGTACCGTGAACGATCTCTCGATGATGGGTGCGACCGACGTCGCCGCGCTTACCTGCGCGGTGATTATCGAGGAAGGCTTTCCGCGCGCGGACCTGGAACGGATCGCGGCTTCGATCAGTGCTGCATGCGCGGAAGCCGGCGCCACCATTGTCACCGGCGACACCAAGGTGATGGGCCGCGGCGAAATCGATGGAATCGCGCTTAACACCGCGGGCGTTGCGTTCACCCGCCGCGTGATTCCGGACTGCGGCCTCAGGCCCGGCGACAAGCTTATAGTCACTGGCACGATCGGCGATCATGGTCTGGCCGTGATGGCGCGGCGTCATTCGCTCGATCTCCAGGGCGACCTGCGCTCGGACGTCGCGCCGCTCAACGGGCTCATCCGGCGCGCGATCGAGGCCGGCGGCGAGCAACTGATCGCGATGAAGGATCCCACCCGCGGCGGGCTCGCCAGCACGCTGCACGAGATGGCGCACAAGAGCAACGTCGGAATCGTGCTCGAAGCTTCGCGCGTACCGATCAGCGCCAGCGTGCAGGCCGCCGGCGAACTGCTCGGGATCGATCCCATGCATGCCGCAAACGAGGGCAAGGCAGTGATCGCCGTGCGGCCTGGCGCCGAGGATCGCGTGCTCGCCGCCTTGCGCTCGCATTCGTATGGCCGTCACGCCGCAGTCGTCGCCGTCTGCGTCGCCGAACGGCCGGGGTTCGTGATTCTCGACACGGGCTTCGGGCGCCGCTTGCTCGCTGAGCCCGAGGGCGAGCTGCTACCGCGAATCTGCTGAAGCGGCGGGTGATGCCACGATGAAGCACATCAAGATCGAGCGCGACGGAGCGGTCGGAATCATCACAATCGATCGCACCGAACGATTCAACTCGCTCGATGTGGCGACCGCGCAGGATCTCCGCAAGGCGGCCCTGCAGTTCGCGCGCGACAGCGCCGTGCGCGCGGTAATATTGCGCGGCGCCGGCGGCATCTTCTGCAGCGGGGCGGACCTGAAGTATATCCGCTCGGGCGGCGACGGCGCCGACCTGAGCTACCTCGCGCCGGAGCCCAGCGCCGGCGGCGATCGCTTTGGCGAGATCTTCAAGCAGATCCTCGAGTACATCCACAGCACGATCTCCGAGATAAAACGCGCTCCCAAGCCGTTTATTGCCGCAGTGGACGGAATCGCGGCCGCCGGCGGGCTGGGTATCGCGATGGCTTGCGACCTCGTGCTCGCGTCCGATCGCGCCAGCTTCGAATGGGCTTACAGCAAGACCGGGTTGACCGGCGCCGAAAGCTCAACGTTCTTCCTGCCCAGGCTCATCGGGCTTCGCCGCTCGATGGAATTGGTGCTGATGAATCCGCGGATCGATCCCGAGCGCGCTTTGCGGATCGGACTGATTAACGAGGTGTATCCCGCCGCTCAGTTCGACGCCGAATCGATGGCGGTTGCGCAACGCATCGCCGCTGGACCGACCGGCGCGTATGCCGTTGCCAAGCGTCTCATCAACGAAGCGGCGGGTGTGGACCGGCTCGATTACCATCTCGACCGTGAGCTCGAGAGCCTCGCGCGGAGCGCGGACTCGAGTGATTTTGCCGCCGGAATCGACGCGTTTTTCTCCAGGACCCAGGCGCGGTTCAAGGGCAAATAGGGATCGCGCGATGCACGAGTATTCGATCGTGAGCTCGCTGCTCGAGCGCGTTGGCGCAGAGGCGCGCGCGCACAATGCAATCGCAGTGCATCGCCTGACGGTCAGGATTGGCGCCGCGGCCGGAGTCGATCCCGATCTGCTGTCAAAGGCTTACCAGATGTTCCGCGAGGGCACGCTCTGTGCCGGCGCGGAGCTATGCGTCCAGCGCGTCGAGGAGCAATGGGCGTGTCCCGAATGCGGCCGGACGATCGCGCGCGGCGAAATCTTGCGCTGCGGGCAATGCGCAATGCCTGCACGGCTGGTGTCGGGCGACGAAATAATCCTCGAACAAATCGAGATGGAGGTGCCGTGATGTGCCAGGACTGCGGATGCGGCGACCCGGAAATAGTGCCGGTCGAGGTTCACGAGCGGCTGCTCTCTGCCAACGACCGGGTTGCGCACCATAACCGCGCCCATTTCGTCGAGCACGGTGTCCTCGCGCTCAACCTGATGGGCTCGCCCGGTTCGGGCAAGACGGCGACCCTCGAGGCAATGGCGCGCGCGCCGGGAGCCAATCGCAAGCTTGCCGCGGTGAGCGGCGATCTTGCGACCGATCACGACGCCCAACGACTGCGCGCGGCGGGAATACCGGCCGCGACCATCACCACCGGCTCCGCGTGCCATCTCGACGCCGAGATGGTGCATAAGGCGCTGCACGACTTCGAACTCGACGGTCTCGATCTCTTCGTGATCGAGAACGTCGGCAATCTGGTCTGTCCCGCGATCTACGATCTCGGTCAGGCGCTGAACGTCGTCGCGCTTTCCGTTACCGAAGGCGAAGACAAACCGCTCAAGTATCCCGTCATCTTCCGAAACGCGGACGCGGTGCTGCTGACGAAGATCGATCTGCTCCCGCATCTTGGCGTATCCATCCGGAACTTCGACGACGCTATCGCGCGCGTGATGCCCCAACCGCGGGTCTTCCCGGTTTCCGCGCGCACCGGCGAGGGACTGGATCGATGGCTTCAGTGGCTTGATGAGAAGCGCATCCGTGCCGATCTGTAAGCGAACCGCCCAACAAGTTTCGGGTAGTGGGCGGTTTTCAACTTTGAGCCGTAAGGCCCCGATTTCCTCGAACGCCCGGACGTGATCGCTGATTCCCGCTTCCATCGGGATTGCATTTTCAAGAGACGTTTGTAGAAAAGAAAAGCCCCGCACTTTTGGTCATGCGGGGCCTGCCGTACCGCAGTTGAATGCTGCGGACTATTTCTTTTTCTTAGCGCGACTTACCTTCGCAGCGTTGACTGAATTTCCTGTTTCCTTTTCAAGCTTCTGGAGTACGACTCTTGGAATAAGAAGAACTCCGCCGGGTACCATTTCGCCAGTATTTGGTAGGGGGACATCCCCGCCAACTAAACCGTACTTCATGCGGATCGCCCAAATGCCGTCGTGTAGTCCCTGCTCCTTGATGAGAATCTCCGCAAGCTCTCGTGCCGAAAACTCATATCGATTTACTTCACCCATATTGCACCCTGTTTCATCATTCCGATTACTGAACCTCTCAGCAAGGCAGCCATTTCTTTTGGACCAGCCTCCGTAACCGATTCAGGTTCATCGACTCCGTATTGAATAAAGTTCGCCTGAATGAAATTCACCTGAAAATTACGCATCATCCGTTCGTAAAAATTATCGGCGCCAACCCATGTTGCAATGGCCGTTACGAGAGATTGGTTCAAACTGATTCCGTCTCGCTCAGCCTTCCGCACTGCCAAGCGATGTAAATCTCTAGAAAGTCGCAAAGCGATCCGGCCAGCATACGGATGGCTTGCCGAGGGTGGTGGAATCTCTTGTCCTTGTTCGAGAGTAGCTTCAATCCATTCTTCAGCAACGCTCTCTAAATTACGAAACGCCTCATCAGGAGTTTCCCCTTCTGCGAAGCATCCGGGAAATTCCAGAATTTCGGCAGTAAATCCACCTTCTTCTGCGGGAATCAAAATTCGCGCGTATGGCAGTTGGAGATATGCCTTAGCTTCACTTTTTCGCGAGATGACCATTTTGCCGGTCTGCTTCATTCAAAAGTCTCTCCTCTTCGATTGCGAGGTCGCCCTCAAGAGTTGATAGGATGCTATCCTTAGTGCGCCTTTTCATCGGCTTTGAGTGATGAGGAATCGATAAAGCCGGACGCGGGGGAAGAACATACGTCGGATGTTGACCGCCCTTACGACGAGTGCGTCCGATGGCCTCCGCCAGTTTTTCCAATTCACGGCTCGGAACTGTACGTCGTCAGAACCTTTTGGACAAGTCAGCAATCGATTTAAGAGAGGATCTGGCCCATCTGGGTTGAGGTTGAGGCTGCAGTTGAGTAGTGCAGCCGGCGACGTTGGTCGAGGGTCTGCTG
>NZ_JBEKBF010000011.1:0-143055 GCF_050015535.1 Binatus soli (SeqCode)
AGCATTCCGAGTAATCCCGCGCGGCCGCTTCCCGCGCAACAACCGTTACAGAGTTCTCACCTCCAGCGATACTTTTCATGACTCACTTTCCAAACGATCTGCGCTCAACCACCTGTGCAGAGGTTCCTTAGGTGAATGCACCGGCGTTCAGGGGCGTGAAGACGGTGAACCAGACCACAAAACCAGCTGAACGGGAGTTCCCTTCCTGCGACACCATCGTCGTTCTCGCGCCGCACACGCACGCCGGCGCCACCATCCTCGCCAAAAACTCCGACCGCCCGCCGCGCGAATGCCAGCCGCTGTTTCAGTCGGCGCGCCGCGTCCATCCCCAAGGCGCGACCGTCCAATCCCAGTACCTCGAAATCCCGCAAGTCCCCGAGACCGCCGCCGTGATCGGCTCGCGCCCCTTCTGGCTTTGGGGTTTCGAACACGGCCTCAACGAGTACGGGGTCGCGATCGGCAACGAAGCCGTGCTCACGCGCGAGATACTCCCTTCGACGGGCTTGCTCGGGATGGATCTCGTCCGCCTCGGCCTCGAGCGTTCAAAGACCGCGCGCGAAGCGGCCGAAATTATCGGCGCGTTGATCGAGCGCTACGGGCAGGGCGGTTCCGCCTGGTACGACGTTGATTTCCGCTACAGCGGCGGATTCATCATCGCCGATCATGCCGACGCCTACGTGCTCGAAAGTTCCGGCCGCCAATGGAGCGCGCGCCGCGTCGCCGATCGCGCGTGCATCTCGAATTGCCTCACGATCGACACGGCCAGCCTCGGCTCGCATGATGTAGAAAGCTATGCGCGCGCTCGGGGATGGTGCGACGGCGAATCATCGTTCGACTTCGCCGCCGCATATTCGAACAAGGACGCGGACGATCCGCTGACTGCCCGCGGACGGCTGGCGCGCAGCCGCGAACTGGTCTCGCGAAACGGCCGCCGCACTATCCGCGAGATGCTCGCGATAATCCGCGATCACGGCGCGCGTGGCGAAACTCCGCCCGCCGGCGACCCCGCCGCGCGCGACGATTCTCCGACGCTATGCATGCACGGCTCAGCCGCCGGCACGACGGCCAGCATGGTCGCCGAACTCCCCGCGCCCGGCGCGGACACAATCCCCGTGCTATGGGCGTCGCTCGCCGCGCCGTGCACCGCGATCGCGTTTCCGCTGTTCGTGGCCGGGACGCTCCCGCCCGTTCTGGCCGCTGGCGGTGAAAGAGCCTCGTCCGACTCGCCATGGTGGCGCTTCAAGAAGATTCAGGATCTCGTCGCGACCGCACCTGAGCGCCTGGCGCCGATCGCATGGAAGCATTTCCGGCCGCTCGAGGCTGCGATGCTCGAGCGCGGCGCCGAGGTCAGCCGCCAGGCGCGCAAGCTCGACTCCGCCGCGCGCGAGAAACTGCTCGGCAGCTTCATGGCGCAGAATATCGTCCGCGTTCTCAACGCGCAGTCCGCCGCCGAATCTGAACTCACCCGCGCCGCGTCTCATTAGTACAAGCCCCCGTTGTTTGACAGCGACGGCATTCGCGTATGCTATGCGACATACGCTACGAATGACGCGTGGAGGTACGAGATGAAGATCGAATATGCTTTGCTTGCCGATGCGGCCCAGGCGGTTGGCGGCAAAGTCTTTGTCCTGGGCGGCGGCTGGAATTTGTTCCGAGCGGCAAACTACCCGGCGCCGGTTCATCTTGCCATCGCGATGGGCCTTGGTTTCACGTCCGATGAAGTCGGCATCAAATACCCGCTGAACGTTGTAATTGCCGACGAGGCCGGAGTTCCGATAATCCCGGAAATGAAAGGCCAGGTGGAAACTGGTCAGATTGCTCCGGATTTCCCCAAAGGGGCATCAGTGAAGATACCCGTCGCAATCAACGTCAACATGTCTCTTCCCCACCCCGGTACCTATGGAATCGTCGTGACGGCCGGTTCCTCAAAGGCTCAACTATCATTTGAAGCAATCTTTGCAGGTCAGAAGGTGCAGTTCGCGCCCGAGGGTTCCGCGCCAGAGCGCGGCAACTGAGCAGCATCATGATGCGATAGCGAAACCCCACCACCCCGCGCGCGGGGCTTGCTCCGCAGTCCGCATGGGCGCTACTCAAGAGATACCAGAGTATCAGGCCTGTCTGACGTGGCCGAATACTGGACGCACCGGTCACTGAAAAAGGAGATTTTCGAGCCAAATGGATTTTACCTGGACCCCTGAACAGGACGCTTATCGGATGGAAGTGCGGCGATGGCTCGACGAGAACCGCCCGCAAGCTCTCGGCAGGAGCGACGACATCGATTTCGGCGGCGACGACGCAATCTGGGCGCGCCTCAAGGCCTGGCACAAAAAACTCTACCACGCGGGATGGGCCGGTCTGACCTGGCCCAAGGAATACGGCGGACGCGGCGCCAGCTTCATCGAGCAGGTCATCTTTCAGCAGGAACTCGCCCGCCTCAACCTGCCGATGGGATGCAACGTGCTGGGCGTGATCATGACCGGGCCGGCCCTGATGCAATGGGGGACCGACGAGCAAAAAAAGCGCTACCTGAATCCGATCCTCGCCGGCGACGAGATTTGGTGCGAGGGGATGTCGGAGCCGGGCGCGGGCTCGGACCTCGCGTCGATCCAGTGCCGCGCTGAGCTCAAGGGTGACGAGTTTATCGTCAACGGCCAGAAGGTCTGGACCACGATCGCGCATCGCTCGGACTTCGTGCAGCTATTCGTGCGCACCGATCCCGACGTGCCCAAGCACAAGGGGATGAGCGCGTTGCTGGTCGATATGAAGGCGCCCGGCGTGAGCGTCCGTCCGCTCAAGCAAATCACCGGCGACAGCGAGTTCAACGAGATCTTTTTCGAGGACGTGCGCGTGCCCAAGGAAAACCTGCTCGGCCCGCTCAACATGGGATGGCAGGTGCTGGTCTCGACCCTGATGCACGAGCGGTTCGGAATCGGCGAGACGCTCGGCGGCACCGAACAGTTGCTCCATCAACTCGTCCAGATCGCCAAGGCCGTGAATATAAATGGCCGGCCCGCCATCGAGGACAACGACATCCGCCAGCAAATCGCGCAGTTCGCGATCGAAACGACCGCCAAGAAGTACAACGGCTTGCGCAGCCTCTCCAAGCGCCTCAAGGGTCAGCAGCCCGGACCCGAAGCGTCGATTTCCAAGCTGCTCTCGACCGACTTGGGCCAGCGGATGACCAAGTTCATCACCCGGCTGCTTGGCGAGTACGCGCTGCTCGAGCGCCATACCCCGTTCGCGCCCGAGGGCGACTGGATGCGCCGGATTCTGGGGTCGGAGGGAGTGACGATCGCGGGCGGCACCTCGGCGGTGCAGAAGAACATGATCGGTGAGCGCATCTTGCTGCTTCCCAAGGGCTGAGAATCATTCGATCCAATGCTTGCGAAGAGGCGGTTCATTCATTTGAGCCGCCTCTTTTTTTGCGCTCAATTCGCATTTCAAAATGAAAAGTTGCATCTTCCGGAAAAGTCAGGCAGGTTCTCTCGCAACTGAGAGCTGCCAAAGCTGACGCAAGGCTCTCGCAAGCCTGGAGGGGTCGAAGATGATTCCGAAATCTATCCGCTCGCTCGCGCGCAACCCTATCGTTCTGAGCGTGGCATTGTGTCTGGCGTTCGCGTCGCCGGCGGCCGCGGAAATTCCCGCCGCGCCAAAAATCGAAGGCGCCGACACGGCATGGTTGCTGCTCTCGGCCGCGCTGGTTCTGATGATGACGATTCCGGGACTCGCGCTCTTTTACGGCGGGATGGTGCGGCGCAAGAACGTGCTCTCGACGCTGATGCAGAGCTTCATCCTGGTCGGGATCGTGTCGATCCAATGGGTGCTGTTCGGCTACAGCCTGGCGTTCGCGCCCGGCAGCGCCTTGGTCGGCGCGCTTTCGTGGGCAGGACTAAGCGGCGTCAGCGCCTCGCAGCCGTATGCCGCCTATTCGGCGACGGTGCCGCATCAGGCGTTCATGATTTACCAGTGCATGTTTGCCGTGATCACGCCCGCACTCATCACCGGCGCGATCGCGGAGAGAATGTCATTCAAGGGGTTCCTGGTCTTCAGCATCCTCTGGATCACTCTGATTTACGATCCGCTGGCGCACTGGGTATGGGGCGTCGACGGATGGATTCACCAAATGGGCGCGCTCGATTTTGCCGGCGGCACGGTAGTCCATATCTCGTCGGGCGTCGCCGCACTCGCCGCCGCGCTGATGGTCGGTAAGCGCCGCGGCTACCCGCACGAGCCGATGCAGCCGCATAACCTGACGCTGACCGTCACCGGCGCGGGATTGCTGTGGGTCGGATGGTTCGGGTTCAACGCGGGGAGTTCGCTGGCGGCCAACGGCCTGGCGGTGTCCGCATTTGTCGCGACCCATCTCGGCGCGTCGGCCGCAGCGCTGACCTGGGTGGCGGCGGAATGGTGGATCGGCGGCAAGCCCACTGTGCTGGGCGTGGCGAGCGGCGCGGTGGCTGGCCTGGTCGCGATAACTCCGGCGTCGGGATACGTCGGCCCCGTCCCGGCGATAATCATCGGCGCGGTCGCGGGCGTGCTCTGTTACAGCGCGTGTCGGATGAAGTCGCGGTTCGGCTACGACGATGCGCTCGACGTGGTCGGCGTGCACGCAGTCGGCGGAATATGGGGCGCGCTTGCGACCGGGCTGTTTGCCAGCGTGTTGGTCAACGCCGCCGGCGCCGACGGTCTCTTCTATGGAAATCCGCGCCAACTATTCGTACAGGCGATAGCCGTCGTCGCGAGCATGGCGTTTTCGTTCATCGGCAGCATGATTCTGCTGAAAGTGACGGACGCACTGGTCGGGCTTCGCGTGGTGAACGAGTCGGAGCAGGTCGGACTCGACCTAAGCGAGCACGAAGAGGCTGCCTACGCCTTCGAAGCGTGAGCGCACTCGCTAGCGTTGCATCGCCTGGAAAGGATTTAAACCGGGATTGCCGAAGCTTAATACTTGACGGACGTTGAACCGCAGGTCGCTTATCGACTTCATGGCATCCATGTTTCGAATTTGTCGCGGGGAGCGGGCGGGTTAGCGCGGCCTCAAACGGTAAAGCCCCACTTCGGGATAGTCCGCGATCGTTGTGTCGGTGAAGTAGCGATGGGTCTCGGCGGCCTCCTGCCTAAGCACATTCTGCCATTCGCGGTTCCGCGGCTTCATTACCAGCGCGTACACCGGGCGTCCCTTCTTATCCTCCTCCGCGAGCTTGCGCGCTTCGGCCAGGTCGAGTTCGCCACCGGGGAACAGTATCGGCGGTATCGGCCCGGACCATCCTTCGGACTTTTTGTTGTAAAGCAAGTGCAGATGGTATTCGGTTACGAATTGCACTTGTAGGTCATTGTAAAGACTGTTGAGGCCGACAAATTCTGTTTGTTCCCCGCCCGCATAAAGCTCGAGCCATTGTAGAGAAATATCGCTGACCACCACGGCGTTCGTCAGCCGGGGCCGGATCGCGAGCACATCGGCGACCAGCTCCGACTGCAGTGGCAGGGGCATCGCGAGCCGGGAAACCGCCTGGACCACAATCGCGCCGGCGACAACCAGATCCAGGACAATCACCGCAAATCCCGCCCACCCCCGCTTAAGCCTTCGATTCGCGCTGACCAGGCCCCAGCCCGCTGCGGCAAAAACGATAAACAACGCCGGCAGTATGTAGCGGAGGTCCATAACGAAATAAGGGAGGTAAATAAGCAACAGCGCGGCAAGAAAACCCAAGCCCAAATACACCGCGCGCATCGTGCTTGCGTTGCGCTTGCTGCGGATGGCGAAGAACACGCCCAACCCTGCGAAGACCGCCACTGGAAACGGGTAGAAAGCGTAGTGCGCGTGAATTAAGCTTTGGAGTTCCGTACGCAAAATAAGCTTGCCGAGGATGCCGTCGAGACCAAGCATTGCGATAGCGTAAGTGACAAGATTTCCCTGTTGATAGGCCGTACCTGAGGGCAGAAACAGGAAGCGCAGCTCAAAGGCCGTGAAAACTGAGCTGTGGTGCTCCGGCAGCCAGAACGCGTAACCGCTTGAGAGCGGCGAACCGAGGTAGTGCAGATTTACCCAGGCCTGCAATCCTGGAAACGGGAGCAATCCGATCGCGAACGCCATCACTTGCGCCAGCCGCAATCTGCGCGGTTGGACGAGCAGAGCCGCCGCGAGCATTCCAGCCAAAATGGCAACGTTGGTGACGCGGATTGTGACGGCCAAGCCGGCCAGCAGCCCGCACAGCGCGGATGCAACCAGGCTTTCTTTTCCCTCAGCATACAAAAATGCCAGTACCGCGAGGATTACGACGGCAAGCGCAGGAACGTCACTCATCACGTAGGTGGAAGACCCGAGGAAACGCGGCGATGTAGCCAGTAGCAAGCCGGCCAACACCGCGCTTGGCCTGTCGAACACCCACAGGGTCAGAATGTAAAGCCCGGCTATTGCGACCAATGCTGTCAGCGTCGTAACCAGGCATAGCCGCTCGGGCCTATGGCCCAGAAGTGGATACGCCGCGGCCAGGATGAGTGGATAACCGATCGTATAGCGGGGCGGATAAGTATTCCCCCCGAAATGGAGCACCGGGCCCAGGCCGCGATCCAGGTTTACCGCAATCGCCGCGTATTCAACGCCGTCAGGCATCGGCCACAATTCCTGGCCGGCGGCAAATCCCGTACGCACGATTAGGAGCAGCGCAAACCCGAGCAGGAGCGCGAGTATCGCCGCGTCGATTCCTTTGAAGCGAAAGACGGACGCTTCGCCGGCATCACCACCGGGCCGAGCGGATTCTGATGAAGCGGAATCCGAAGAATGTCGGGGTTTTACCCGGATCGATCCACTTCGGGAATGCACCTTGGCGCGTGTACTTCGCGACATTCACGATCCTCGGTGAATCACCTTGAATTAACCAGGATTTCCGTTTTGACTATCCGATTCCAACTCGTGGTCACCATATTCGCCGCGATCAGCTTCTGTTTGCTCTCTTCGGCGATGTGGCAGGTGTTCGCTAACATGCTACAAGCATCGATCGCGGTCAACGCAGCGACGGCGCTCTTGTTCATCCTCGCGCTCTGCGAAACGTGGTGGCAAGCGGAGCTCGACCGAGCCAGGAATATCGTGTGAGTGCGTTGAAATGGCATCCATGTTTCGAATTTGTCGCGGGTAGCGGGCGGGTTAGTGCGGCTTCAAACGGTAAAGCCCCACTTCGGGATAGTCCGCGATCATTTCGTCGGTGAAGTATCGATGGGTCTCGGCGGCCTCCTGCAAAAGCACATTCTGCCATTCACGGGTCAGCGGCTTCGCTACCAGCAAGTACACCGGGCGTCCCTTCTTATCCTCCTCTGCGAGCTTGCGCGCTTCGGCCAGGTCGAGTTCGCCACCGGGGAAAAGTATCGGCGGTATCGGCCCGGACCATCCCTCGGACTTTTTGTTCCGAAGCACGTACAGATGGTATTCGGTTACCGCTTGGTCGGGAACTTCTGCGGTATAAATATCGTTGAGGCCGACAAATTCGGTTTGTTCCCCACCCGCATAAACTTCGAGCCATTGTAGAGAAATGTCGCTGACCACCACGGCGTTCGTCAGCCGGGGCCGTATCGCCAGCACGTCGTCGACCAGCTTGGACTCCAGCGGCATCGGTACCGCAAGCCAGGAAACCGTCTGGGCCACAACGCCGCCGGCGAGTAGCACGTCTAGCACAATCACCGCAAATCCCGCCCATGCCTTCTCAAGCCTTCGATTCGCGCTGACCAGCCCGTAGCCCGCCGCGGCAAAAACAACAAACAACGCAGGCATAATGAAGCGGGGATCGACACAGAAATAAGGGAGGTAAATAAGCAATAGTGAGGCAAAAAAGCCTAAGCCGAGATACACCACGCGCATCGTGCTTGCGTTACGCTTGCGGCGAAGGGCGAAGAACACGCCCAGCCCTGCGAAGACCGCCACTGGAAACGGGTACAAAGCGTAGCGCGCGTGAACTAACGTTCGAAGCTCTGTACCCACGTAGCGCCAGTGATGTAACGTTCGGAGCTCCGAACTTACAGTAAGCTGGCCGAGGATGCCGTCGAGACCAAGCATTGCGATAGCATAAGAGACAAGATTTCCGTGCTGATAGGTCGGGTCCGACGGTACAAAGAGGTAGCTCAGCTTAAAGGGCGTGAAAAATGAGCTGTAGTACTCCGGCAGCCAGAACGCGTAACCGCTTGAGAGCGGCGAACCGAGGTAGTGCAGATTTACCCAAGCCTGCAATCCTGGAAATGCGCTGAATCCGATCGCGAACGCCATCACTCTCGCGAACTGCAATCTGCGTGGCCGGACGAGCAGCGCCGCCGCGAGCATTCCGGCCAAAATGGCGCCGTTGGTGATGCGGATTGTGACGGCCAGGCCGACCAGCAGCCCGCACAGTGCGGATGCAACCAGGCTTTCTTTTCCCTCAGCATACAAAAACGCCAGTGCAGCGAGGACTACGACGGCAAGCGCAGGAACGTCACTCATTACGCAGGTGGAAAGGCCGAGAAAATGCGGCGACGTAGCCAGCAGCAACCCGGCCAAAATCGCGCTTGGCCGGTCGAACGCCCACAGGGTCAGAATGTAAAGCCCGGCTATCGCGACCAATGCCGTCAGAGCAGTAACCAGGCAAAGCCGCTCGGGCCTATGGCCCAGAAGCGGATACGCCGCAGCGAGCATGAGTGGATAGCCAATCGTAAAGCGGCACGGATAAGTATTCCCCCCGAAATGGAGCACCGGGCCCAGGCCGCGATCCAGGTTTACCGCAATCGCCGCGTATTCAACCGCGTCGGGCATCGGCCAAAATTCCTGTCCGTTGACAAATCCCGTGTTCGCGATTAGGAGCAGCGCAAAACCGAGCAGGAGCGTGAGCAGCACCGCGTCGATCCCTTTGAAGCGAAAGACGGACGCTTCGGCCGCATTACCAACGGGCTGAGCGGGTTCTGATGCGGAAGAATGTCGCGGTTTTACCGGGGTCGATCCCCTTCGTGAATGCGCCTTGGCGCGCGTACTTCGCGACATTCAGGATCCTCCGTGAATCACCCTGAATTAAGTGCTTTTCTCGCGCGGGCGTGCGCGCCGAGCAACGTCAAAAAAATCTAGCGAAGCGTGAGCGCACTCGCTAGCGCTGCATCGCCTGGAAGATTAGCGGGCCGACCTCGGCCATCATCTCGCCCAGAATTTCATGCAGCGGCTTGCTCGGCATGGCGAGCTTTTCCGTCAGCGCTTTCATGACCGCCAAATAGCGCTGCTTCATCTCGGGGCTGATCGTTTCGAGCCTGACAGTCTCCATCGCCTCGACGAAGCGGACATGAATTTCGATGATTTCGAGGTCGGTTGGATCGGTGAACTTTTTTTTGTGAGCCACGTGCTTTACCTCATCGAAGAAACTCAGAACAGGTAGCGGCGGGTGTTGATGCTGATGAGAATGCCCATCGCCGCCATCATCGCGATCAGCGACGAACCGCCGTAACTCACCAGCGGCAACGTGATTCCCACCACCGGCAGCATCCCGGTCGCCATCCCGATGTTGACCGCCACCTGCCAGAAGACGATCGCCGTCAATCCGACCGCGAGCAACGCGCCGAAGCGGTCGCGCGCGTGTCTGGCGATCCATGCGCCGCGCGCAATCACGCTCGCGTACAATGTCAACAAAAGCAGCGCGCCTGCCAAACCGAACTCCTCGGCAAAAACCGCGAAGATAAAATCGGTGCTCTGCTCGGGCAGAAAATTCAGCCGCGCCTGCGTACCTTTCAGAAATCCCTTGCCGAATGGGCCTCCGGCGCCGATCGCGATTTCAGACTGGATGATGTGGTAGCCGGAGCCGAGCGGATCGGCCTGCGGATTGATGAAGCTGACCAGGCGCTGGCGCTGATAAGGCTTGAGATAGTGCCAGCTCAGCGGAGCCGCGAGCATCGCGGCCATCGCCAGCACCAGCATCGTGCGCAAATTCAGGCCGCTCACGAAAACCAGCGTAATGGTGATCAGCACGAGTATCAGTCCCGTGCCGAGGTCGGGTTGCTTGAGCACGAGTGCAGCGGGGATGCCGAGCAGGATGAACGGGATGATCAAATGGCGCAGGCCCCATCCGCCTTTGGGCGGATCCTCACGCAGATAGCGCACCATCACGAGCACGACGGCGAGCTTGGCCAGCTCGGACGGTTCGAGATGGAAGACGCCGAGGTTGATCCATCGGCGCGACCCGCCGGTGGCGTGGCCGGCGATCATTACGGCGATCAGAAGACCGATCACAACCACATAAAATGGGTAGGCGTAGGCCTGCAGAGATCGATAGTCGACAAAGACCGCGATGAGCATCACGACTGTCCCGGCTGCGATCCAAATCAACTGGCGAATTACCAGAGGGTCCAAGGTCCGATGCGCACCCGCGTACGACGCGCTGATGACGCTGACCAGCCCGATTCCGGCCAATGCAAGGACCAGGATGAACAGCGTCCAGTCGAAATGAAGTATGAACCTGCGATCGCCGCCCGCCATCAGGGCCGCACTCCTGTCATTGAGATGGCGAGGCGTTTTCGAGCACGCGCGCTATTTCAGGTTTGGGCGGCGGCGGATTGAGCTGGAAGTAGCGCTGGAAGACGTCGTGAATTACGGGCGCCGACGCGCTGCCGCCATGACCGCCGTGTTCGATGATGCAGGCTGCGGCGATGGTCGGATGATCCTTTGGCGCGAACGCGATGAACCATGCATGGTCTTTGAACTGGTCGGGCGTCTTGTCCTCTTCCTCGTTCTCGCCGACCGGAGCATTGCTGCCGACGACCTGAGCCGTGCCGGTTTTGCCGCATACGACGACACCGTCGAGATGGGCTTTGTGCGCGGTACCGCCGGCGCCGTTGACGACGTCGGCCATCGCGTCCTTGACGATTTCGAGGGCGTCGGGATCGATCTTGATTCGGTTCTCGATCACCGGCGGATACGACTTGGCGATGTTGCCGTCGAGTCCCTCTACGTACTTGACGAATTGCGGCCGATAGCGGATGCCGCCGTTGGCGACCTGGGCGGCGACCTGCGCCATCTGGAGCGGCGTGGTCGCGACGTAACCCTGGCCGATGGCGACTGAGAGCGTTTCCGCGGGATACCATCGCTCGTGGAAGCGCTTCTGCTTCCACGCCGATGACGGGATGGTGCCGGGATTCTCATGATCGAGATCGATGCCGCTCTTGATTCCGAGTCCGAGCTGATTGGACCATTTCGCAATCCGATCGACGCCAAGCTTTTGTCCGACGTTGTAAAAATAAACGTCGCATGAGCGCACGATCGCGTCGTGCAGCTCGATGGTGCCGTGGCCCTGATGGCGCCAGCAATGATACTCGCGTCCGCCGAACCACAACCCGCCGGGGCAATTGTAGGCAGTTTGAGGATTCAGCGTGCCTTCCTGGAGTCCCGCGATCGAATCGACGATTTTGAAGGTCGAGCCGGGTGGATAAATTCCCTGGATGACGCGATTTTGCAGTGGATGGTTCGGGTCGGTCGTCAGTTCGCGCCACGCCGACGCCTTCACGCCGCCGCCAAAGAGGTCGGGGTCGAAGGCTGGATGCGAAACCATCGCGAGCACGTCGCCGTTTCTCGGATCGAGCGCGACGAAGGCGCCATTCTTCCCGGCCATCGCCTGTTCCGCGGCCTGCTGGAGATTGAGATCGATGGTCATGACGATGCTTTCGCCGGGCGTGTCGCCAATTTCCTTGAGCACGCGGAGCCGCCGCCCGACGGCGTCAACTTCGATCTCCTGTCCGCCGGCGTCGCCGCGCAGAAAACTCTCCCACACGCGCTCGAGGCCGAATTTTCCGATCTCGTCGCCCATGTGGTAGTCGGCCCGCTGCTTGAGGTCGTTCTTGGTCACCTCGCCGACGTAGCCGAGCAGATGCGCGGCGAGCTGGCCGTACAGGTAATGCCGCGCGGGGGTGATTTGGAGACTGACTCCGGGTAGGTCGAGCTGATGCGCCTCGAGCGCCACCACCTGTTGCCATCCAAGACGCTCGGCGACGGTGACGGGCTCGTAGGGCGGGCGCCCCTCCTCGTCAGCATCGGAAATTTTGTCCGCGATGTGATCTCCGCCGGTGTAGCGCTCGAGCCTTTCGATCGTGAGTGAAAGATTGTCGGAATCCTCGGGCACGAGCTGCGCGTCGAACGACGGTTTCGTGTCGACCAGCGGACGGTGATTGCGATCGAAAACCAGACCGCGCGGCGCGGGCACGCGTTCGATGCGAATCCGGTTGCGATCGGCCAATTCGACATTTTCCTGATGATGCAGAATCTGCAGGTAGTACAGGCGCACGGAGACCAGTCCGAGAATCGCAAACATCAGGGCGGTCAACGCCGCGATTCGCGGTTCCAGCAGCGGAACGGGCCGATTGCTTTTAGGGATGTGGAACTTCGCCACTGATGCTTTCCCGAACTTACAATCTATTCGCGCATCGGCCGCACAGGCAATCCCGTCATCCGCTTGCTTGCGGCCAGCATCGAAAAGATGAACGGCGCGACTATCGCGGAGATGGCGGCCTCGAGTGTCAGTCCCGGAAGCAGCGCGCCGGTGTGGGAATGTGCGCTGAAGCCGTCGGCGAGGGCAACTGTTGCCAGCGCGGTCGCGATCACGCCGAAGAACACCACGGTCGCGCCGACCAACGCGTTGGTCACCATCAGCCGGGTCGAAATCTCGTAGCTCACGACGAAGACCATCGTCATCATGAAAGCGTTGAGGCCGGGATGCGAGCCGGCGAGTGCGTCGGTCGCGTAGCCCATCGCGAACGCCAGCATCGCGGGCAGGACGCCATGATGGCGCAGGCCGAGATCGACAACCAGTATGATGATCAGGTTCGGAATCAGTGCGCGAAAAGAAACCATGTGCGGGACCGCGGATTCAAACGCCAATCCCAGCACCAGGAACACCGCGAACAGCAGGATGAGGCGCAAATCCGTCAGCTCTTGCCCGAGTCGTCGAGGTGAGGCGGCGGCTGGGTGACGATCAGCACTTGTTCGAGTTGGCGAAAATCGACCGCTGGTTCGATTCTTACGCCGAGGAACAAGCCAGGCGCCCCGCGGTGCACGCCTATAATCGTTCCGACCAGCAGACCACGCGGGAAAATTCCATCGAGGCCCGAGGTCACGATAGTGTCGCCGATCCGGATGTCCTGCGAGCGATCGGCGTACTTCAGGATCAATCCATCGTCGACCAGCCCGGCGACGATTCCGCGCGCGCGCGAGCGTTGATCGAAACCGTCGAGCGCGGAGTTGTGGTCGTCGATCAACAGCACGCGCGAGGCGTGCGGACTGATGGCGATGATCTTGCCGACCACGCCCTGGTTGGCGAGCACGGCCATGCCGGGACGAAGTCCGTCGCTGGAACCCGAGGCGAGAATCAGGGTGCGTGAAAGGCCGGTGGCGTCGCTGCCGATCACGTTGGCGGCAACTGCGTTGGCGCCGAGCACGTCCTTGAGTTCGAGCATTTCGCCGAGGTGCCGATTTTCGACCTCGAGCTCGGCCAGGCGCGCGCGATCGCTCTTGACCCGCGCCAGCTCGTTGCGCAGACGGGCGTTTTCCTCACGCACATGAAACAGGTCGAGGTAGTCGGTGACGATCGATGAAGCGCCGTCGCTGAGACGGGTGAATGCAGCGTCGATCGGACTGACGATTTCCAGAAATGCGGACTCCGGACGCGCCGCGAGATCGCCGGGCCGGACTCCGGTCGAGATCAGATGCAGCGACACAATAAGCAGCGCGCCGCTGGTCAGCAGCACGCGGTTACGCCAGAGAAAGCCGCCTCTCACGTCAATACGGGCCGACGCGCCGGCTCAAGACTCAGGAGATATGCGGCGAGTCGATCAGTCAACGGTCACGTCGCGCAGCAGCGACAGTTCGTCCAACACCTTGCCCGCACCCATCACGACCGCGGTCAGCGGATCGTCGGCCAGCGTGACGGGCAGACCGGTCTCCTCGCGCAGCAGTACGTCGAGGTTGCGCAGCAGAGCGCCTCCGCCGGCCAGCACTATCCCCTTGTCGACGATGTCGGAGGCGAGTTCCGGCGGCGTGCGCTCGAGCGCGATGCGCACCGACTCGACGACCTGGCGCACCGGTTCCATCAGCGCCTCGCGGATCTCCTCGTCGGTGATCTCGATAATCTTGGGCACGCCGGCGACCAGGTCGCGGCCCTTGATCTCCATGGTCTGAATCTCGTTGCCGGGGTAGGCCGAACCGATGGTTATCTTGATCAGCTCGGCGGTGCGCTCGCCGATCAACAAATTGTACTTGCGCTTGATGTGCTGGATGATCGCCTCGTCCATCTTGTCGCCCGCCACGCGCACCGAACGCGAGAAGACGACGCCGGCCAGCGAGATGACGGCGACCTCGGTGGTGCCGCCGCCGATATCGACGATCATGTTGCCGGTCGGCTCGGTGATGGGAAGGCCGGCGCCAATCGCGGCCGCCATCGGCTCCTCAATCAGATAGACTTCGCGCGCGCCGGCCGACTCGGCCGATTCGCGGACGGCGCGTTTCTCGACTGCGGTGATTCCGAACGGCACGCAGATGACAATGCGCGGGCGCGGACGCACGAGCGTCTTGCCCGAGTGAATCTTCTGGATGAAGTAGCGCAGCATGTTCTCGGTGATCTCGAAGTCGGCGATCACGCCGTCCTTGAGAGGCCGGATGGCGACGATCGAGCCCGGCGTGCGGCCGAGCATCTTTTTCGCCTCGGAGCCGATAGCCAGTACGCGCCGCGAGCCGCGCGAATCTTTCTGCACCGCGACGACCGAGGGCTCGTTGCAGACGATGCCTTCGCCCTTGACGTAGATGAGCGTGTTGGCGGTGCCAAGATCGATCGCGAGATCGTTGGAGAACCAGCCGAAAATTGAATTGAGGATCACGAATTTTGCCCCTTGCCTGCCCGGTTCAGGCCTGGATGCCGACGCCAAGACCCGGCCCGAATACCACCCCAAGACGCGGCCCAAATGTTGAAGAATTCTCTGGCGGAGAGGTTTGGGTCCGTCGGACTACCGTTGTGCGACACGCTAACAGAGGACGGGCGGCGCAGGCAAGCAACCGGCCGCAATTGGTACTGTCTGAATTCGGCGCTGAGTGTCTGAATTTGGTAGTGTCTCAGTTTGAAATCGGTGGTCGAAATGCGCTCCAGATAGTAACGCAAGCGACCAAAATTACCCACGCCAGCCCTGCCAATCGAACCTTAAACGGCGTGGTTCGCTTAAAAGCATTTCGCGGACTTGGATAGAACCGACAGTAGAAACGTATCACGCTTCGAGGCGCGACCACCCACCAGAGGCCGAAAGAGGCGAAGGCGAGCATGGGTACTAGATCACTCGTTTTCACGGTTTGCTTCCCATTCGTCCACGATTCCAGCCAAATCCTCGAACGAGAATAGATGATCGACAACGCCCGATTCCATCGCGGGCGTGACCCGCAGTGTTTTGTGAATACGGACGAAGTTGTACCATGCGGCGTAGAGCGCAACCATGTGACAGTGATTCTCAAACTTCTTTGAGAACGCATTGGTCAGGCGCGTAAAGCGGCGCATGTGCATCCGCATCGTGAGATTTGCGCGTTCGACGTAGCTCGTATTGATGTGATCGCGATCGGGATTGCCGTGAACGATTCTGCTTTCCGCACTAAGGCAAACCGGCGGGGTATATCGCCGCTCGCCTTCTGGCGGCGTGCCGTACATTTTCACGAGCATCGCGTAATCAATGTCGCCACCAAACGCCGCTTCTACCGCGTCCAGATACGCACGATGGCCGTCCGTCGTTAGCTGCACTCGATTGACAAGGCGGCTCGCCACGTCGCGCATAAACGTATTCGCCGCGTCCGCGCCGCGCGATCCGATGAACCACGAGATCAGCAGTTTGCTATCCGCGTCGATGCCCGTCCAAGTCCATGTATCGCCAACACGTTCTGGCCGTTCATGCTTTTTCTGGCGCGCCCGCGCTTCCTTCATCTCGACAAACGACCAAATCTCATCGCACCGCACGCGCTTCGACTGCACGTTGCGGACGGTTCGATCATGGAAGTCAGCGCACGCCTGACCCGCCAGCACTAGCTCGCGCGTCACGGTGTTGATCGAAACATCGACCAGCCGCGATACAGAACGCATCGATGATCCTTCGCAGAGAAGGGAAAGAATCTGAACGCGCTTGGATATGGGCAATCTGTTCATGAGGACATAATATGAACTTTATGCTTGGGTGTCAAGCAGATAGTTCATTTATTAGAGCATTGATTAATATTAGAGTTTGGACTACAAGATACTAAATCTGATCAAGTGAGAAAAAAGGTGCAAGACGATACGCCAATCCCGCAGAATCCCTTTCGACCCGGAGCTGGTCAGAAACCGCTCTATCTTGCCGGTCGCAGCGATGAGCAGGACCAGTTCGCAAAGATGCTCAAGCAAAATCCAGTCACGCAAAATGCCATCGTGACCGGGCTTCGCGGCGTCGGGAAAACTGTACTTCTTGAGGAGTTCAAACCCATTGCGCAAAAGAGTGGATGGCTCTGGACCGGAAACGATTTGTCAGAGTCGGCGAGTCTAACTGAGGAACGAACGGCGCGACGATTGTTGGTTGACCTTTCGACTCTACTTGGTCCGATCATTGAGTATTCAGACAAACAACGAATCTTGCCAGGCTTCACAGCGATTCATGCACCGACAAATCGGCCCCTGAAATTTGAAGACCTTTGGTCAGCTTTCGAGCGCACGCCCGGAAACACTGATGATAAGCTCAAGGCAGTCTTCATTTCAGCTCGGCAATTACTAGAGAGTGCGCCAGTGAACGGCGTTGTATTCGCATATGATGAAGCGCAAAACCTGACTGACCACGCCTCCGCCAAGGAATATCCGCTGTCATTGCTTCTTGACGTTTTTTCTTACCTTCAGCGACAACCATCACGCTTCCCTTTCATGTTGGTACTGACGGGCTTGCCCACCCTGTTCCCAAGATTGAATCAGGCTCGCACGTACAGCGAGCGAATGTTTCATGTGATGTATCTAAGGAAACTGAGCGAAAAGCAGGCGCGCGACGCGATCATTAAGCCGATAGAATTAAGCAAGAGCACTCTACATTTCGCCGAATCCACTATCAAGAATATCGTCGAATTGTCGGGCTGTTACCCGTTTTTCATTCAGTTCATCGCGAAAGAGGTATTCGACGCTTGGATTGGCAAGATCAAAATCGGCCTAGCGCCGTCCGTACCAATCGACGAGATAATGGAAAAGCTGGACGAGGACTTTTTTGCTCCTCGATGGCTGCGGGCTACCGACCGCCAGCAGGATTTTATGAAAGTCATCGCTACCCTGCCGAAGGCGGAAGAGGAGTTCGGCACTCAAGAAATCGTCACCGCATCGCGCCAAATTCTCGTGAAGGGATTCACCCATAGTCACGCCACTCAAATGCTCAAGGCGCTCGGCGAGAAGGGTTTAGTATATCGCAGTCGATATGGTGGCTACAGTTTTGCTGTACCGTTATTGGCGCGGTTTATTAACCGGCAATCTTGGGATCAAACCTCTATACGGAATCGGACTGCTTGACCCATCGGGATCGCGCTGCTTTCTGAGCAATCTCCGTGCGACGATTTTTGCTCAATTTTTTCGCCCGCGCTTTCCCACCCTTCAACCCGCCCTTGCGGGCGTACTCTTTCCCCGGCTCAAGCGGATTGTCCTGAATCTCGCCCGTGGCGATCTGCATCACGCGGACGGCGTTGCCGATCGCGTCAGCGGGGCGCTTCTGGCCTTGCGGTCCTTTGGGCATGTACGCATTATCGCACAGTCGGATCGCGGGCGCACGGATTTTTCAAGAGGTCAGATTCTCAAACTGAGACACTACCAGCAACCGGGCGCAATTGCGCCCGCGAAAGGCAGTCAAGTATGATGACACCTCAATGTTAGAAGGAATCCGCCGTTACCAGTACTCGTGGCAAGTGCAAGTCACCTTCGCCTTCCTGGCGATTATTATGGCGTTCTGGGGTTTTGGTGGCGGTGGATTGTTCAATACCGTCCATCCCATCGCGACCGTTAATGGCCGGCAAATACTCGGCGACCAAGTCGATCGCGAAGCCACCCAACTCCGCCAGACCGTGCAACAGATGTACGGCGCCAACGCGCAGGCCGTGCTCAAGAGCATCAACATTCGCCAGGAAGCGGTGGACAGGTTGATCGAGCAACAACTGATCGGCGAGGAGGCGCGCCATCTCGGCATCAGCATCAGCGACGAGGCCCTGCAGGATAAAATCGGCAAGGAGCCCGTTTTTCAGCGCGACGGCCAGTTCGACTTCGATACTTACCAGGACGTGCTGCGCAACAACAATCTGCAGCCGAGTGAGTACGAAACCGCCGAGCGCGACCGCATGATCGCCGACACGCTGCGCAACATGATCGACGCCGGCGTGCAGGTGAGCGACGACGAGGCGCGCCACGCCTACAATCTTCGCAACGAACGGATCGGATTGCGCTACGTCGAGATACCCTCCAGCGATTTCACCGCAAAGGTCTCGCCTACCGAAAGTCAGATCGCCGACTACTACAAAAAGAACGCCGAGCAATTCCGTGAGCCCGAGCGCGTCAAGCTGACCTACGTCCACTACGAGCCGCTCGTGCTGGGTGCCAAGTACACGCCGCCCGACAAGGAAATCCAGGGCTACTACAATCGCAACGCCAAGACCCGCTTCACGCATCCCGACCAGGTTCACGCGCGGCACATCCTTATCGAGGTCCCCTCGGGCGCGACCGACAAGGAGAAGGCCGCGGCGAAGACCAAGGCGCTCGACGTGCTCAAGCAGGCGCAATCGGGGGGCGACTTCGCAAAGCTGGCGGCGAAGTATTCGGACGATCCGTCCAACAAGCTCCAAGGCGGCGACCTCGGGACGTTTGGGCGCGGCCAGATGGTCAAGCCGTTCGAAGACGCGGTGTTCGCGATGAAGCCGGGACAGATCGCGATGGTCGAGACGCGCTTCGGCTTTCATGTCGTCAAGCTCGAGGAGTTTAAGCCCGCGCATACCGACACGATTGCCGAGGCGAAGCCAGAGATAATTGACGAGCTGCGCACGCAGGCCGGAGCGAAGCTCGGGCGCGCGGCGGCGCAGGAGGATCTGACGGCTGCGCTCGCGGGCGCCAGTTTGCAGGACCTTGCGAAGAAGCGGGGGATCGACGCGGTCGAGACGCCGCTGTTCGCGCAGGGTGAACCGGCCGGCGGCGCCGAGCGGGACCGGGAACTGATGGAGGCGGCGTTCAAGCTCGAAGCGGGGCAGGTGGCGCTTGTGCCGGAGAAGGGCGCGCCATACGTGATCAAGCTGTCGGCGAGGCAACCGTCGCGAATTCCCGCGCTGAAGGAGATCGAGCCGCAGGTGCGTGAGGCGCTGATTCGCTCGACGGCCGAAGCCGAAGCGAGCCAGCAGGCGCAAAAGGTACTCGCCACGATCAAGAGCCCGGCCGATTTTGACAAAGCCGCGGCCGCCAACAAGCTCGCGATTAAAAATGTCGATCCGTTTCTGCGCGCCGACCATAAAGTCCCCGGTATCGGCGAGTTTCCCGAGGTGACCGACGCCGCCGCGGTCGTGCCGACGATTCCGGGCGTGATCGATCGCGCGATGGAGAATGGCGGCAATTCGTACCTGTTCGAAGCCGCCTCGCGCGCCGAACCTACCGACGACGAATGGAAGAGCGCGCAGAAATCGTTCATGCAGGAATACGTCGAGCAACGCCGCGCGCAGGCATGGACGCGCTTCCTCGATCAACTCAAAGAACAGGCCAAGATACAAATCGACTCCGAGCAGCTCGCATCCACCGGGTCGTCAACGTGAAGGAGCGCGCCGGGCGCGCGGCATTGCCAGGGATGAGTTCCGATTCTTCCGATTCCGACGAGACTGCGTCGCGCAACTCAGCGGGCGTCGATACGCACGAGTTTTTCCTTCCCGGCGCGGTCGCCACCGGCGCGGGCGTGAGCGCGCTGCTGATCCACGGTCTGACCGGAACTCCATACGAGATGCGCTACCTCGGCGAGCGGCTGGCGGCGCGCGGCGTGCGCGTGCGAGGCGTTAAGCTGGCAGGTCACGCCGGAACGCCCGAGGAGTTGGGGGCGGCTGGTTACGACAACTGGTACGAAAGCGTCGTCGCCGGCCTGGAGGAGCTGCGGCAGTTCGGCGAGCCGAACGTGGTGGTGGGACAGTCGGCGGGAGCTGTGCTGGCGGCGCGGCTGGCCGCCGATCAGGGCGAGGCGATCGCGGGACTCGCGATGCTTGCGCCAGCGTTTTTTCTGCCGACCTCAACGACCATCATGCTGCGCGGTATGCGCGGAGTGCTCGGCTCGATAGTTGAGAGGATCTACCTGCTCAATCCGGGCGGGTCGGATATCCACGATGCGGCTGCCCGGTCGGTGCATCCCACCTGCCGTTTGATGCCGTTGTCGGCGCCGATGAAGCTGCTCGATTTAAGCGCGGTGGTGAAGCCGATGCTGGCGCGTATCACGCAGCCCGCGCTGGTGATGCATGCCAGGCGCGATCACACGGCCCCGATGCGGAAAAATATCGACTACGTGATGAGAGGCCTTGGCAGCAGGGAGAAGCGCGCGGTTGAGCTCGACGAGAGCTACCACGTGATTACCGTGGACAGCGAGAAAGAGCGCGTCGCCGGCGAGGTGATCGAATTCGTCGAGCGGTTTCGAGTCGCGCCGCAAAAGCGCGCGGCGGGCTAGAGTCGCGGCGGCGCGCCGGGTCAGCTCTGCGCGTCGTAAAATTCTTCGAGCAGGTACTTCACATCGGGACGGCCGAGCACCTCGATGAAGCAGATCTCGTCGTCGGCGTTCAGATCGATGATGACCTGACCTTCCATCGATTGCAGCTCGACATAGTTGGCGACCTTGACTTCGACGGCGGTCGCGAAGCTGGCACAATTCTCGTCGCCACAGTCGCAGACCGACTCGATTCTCAGAGCGCGCAGCCTGGATTCCAGCGGATCGGCGCCCTGCTGCTTGAGCAGATAGACCATCTCCTCGAGCAGGTCGGGCAATACGTCGTTCATCATGGGTGCAGCCATGGCGTTTCCAAGGGTAGTGGATTCGCCACGCGGATTCCAAGTGAAAAGTGGCAGGGGTGACCGCAGGGGTGACCCCTGCACTCAGTATTAAGGCCGCGCTCCGTTGTCGCGCGCTTAGCTGGCTTGACTAGGTGCGCCACCGTATTTATGTTCAAACTGCGACCGAGCCCAGCAGGAGATAAGTCCCGATGTCCAGCGACAAAATCGTTCATGTTACCGACGCGAGCTTCGACGAGGAAGTTCTGAAATCGTCCACTCCGGTTTTGATCGATTTCTGGGCGCCGTGGTGCGGACCATGCCGCACGATTGCGCCGATACTCGAAGATCTCGCAGGCGAGTATTCCGGGCGTCTCAAAGTCGTGAAGATCAACGTTGACGACAATCCGCAGACGCCGGGGCGTTACGGCGTTCGGGGCATCCCCAACCTGCTGATCATCAAGGGCGGCCAGGTCAAGGAACAAATCATCGGCGCGGTGCCCAAGGGCAGACTGGTCCAGGCCGTGGACAGCGCAATCGCGTAAGGCAGCGAACACAAAATTCCCCGATCATTTCGTGGCGGGTGAGGGCGATGCAACCGGCGACGGCGCGGAGTTCGCGCCCTTCATCGCATTCTGGACCCAGTATTTCATCAGGTCATCGCGATTGCGCTCGTAGGCGAGTCGCGCGTCGGCGGGGATGTACCCCACCAGCATCTCGTTGTAGGCCAGCAGCATCGGCACCAGTTGCGAGTTGCGCAGGATAGCCGCGTCGGGCGGCAACACGGCAGCCAGCAGCATTACGGCCAGACCCGCAAAGACAGCCGCGATTCCCGCGCCGAGCAGGCCGCCGGCCAGGCGATCCAGCGGACTCAGGTGAGCAATCTGCATCAGTCGGATCGCCGACGAGCCGACTATCTCCACGGCCGTGAAGATCAAGGCGAAGATCGCGACGTAGCCAACTACCGCGCCGACTGCGTGCGAGGATCCGAGCTGCGTCTGGGCGAACGAACCGGCCTTGGTGTAATAGAGCGACGCGAAATAGACGGCTGCCGCCAGCGCCACCACCGACGTCACCATCCTGAGTGCGCCCCTTTGCAGTCCGTAGATTGCCCCGACCGCAAGCAGCACGATCCCCGCATAGTCGAGCCCGTTCAGCCCGTTCATCCGCCTCCTCTCCCGCTATCGAGCCTAGCTGATGAACGCAAAGCGCGCGACGCGTGCGCGCTCCTGTACTTGTGCGGCGATATGCTTAAATGGGCGCATGGCGCGAGTTTATATCGAAGAACTGTCGCATCATGCGGGAAACCGGGTCACGCTCAAGGGCTGGCTCGCGGGCAAGCGCTCGAGCGGCAAGATACATTTTCTCCAGGTGCGCGACGGCACGGGAGTATGCCAGTGCGTGGCGTCGCTCGCCGATCTCGGCGCGGACCGTTTCGCGGCGGCGGATCACATGGGGCAGGAAACCTCGCTCGAAGTGACCGGCATCGTGCGCGAAGACAAGCGCGCGCCGGGCGGATTCGAACTCACGTTGAAGTCAATCGAGATCGTGTCGCCGGCGACCGACTATCCGATCACGCCCAAGGATCACGGCGTTGCGTTTTTGCTCGACAACCGCCATCTGTGGATCCGCTCCTCGCGCCAGCACGCCATTTTGCGCGTGCGCAGCGAAGTGGAATCGGCGTGCCGCGATTTTTTCCACGAGCGCGGCTTCGTGTTGTTCGACGCGCCGATTCTGACCCCGACTTCATGCGAAGGGACCACCAACCTGTTCGAGCTCGACTACTTCGGCGAGCGCAAGGCGTACCTGACCCAGAGCGGACAGCTCTACGCGGAAGCGGGCGCGCTCGCGTTCGGCAAAGTGTACTGCTTCGGCCCGACGTTTCGCGCCGAGAAATCCAAAACGCGGCGGCATCTGACGGAATTCTGGATGGTCGAGCCCGAAGTCGCGTACTGCGACCTCGACGGCGACATGGAGTTGGCCGAGCAGTTCGTGTCCTACATCGTCGGCCGCGTGGTCGAACGCCGTGGCGCCGAGCTGAAGACGCTCGAGCGCGACACGACCAAGTTGCAGTCTGCGGCGCAGCTTCCGTATCCGCGCATCAGCTACGACGAAGCGATCGAGCGGCTGAAGAAGAAAGGCGTCGCGGTCAACTGGGGCGACGACTTCGGCGGCGACGAGGAAACCGCGCTGTCCGAGGAATTCGATCGCCCCGTAATGGTGCATCGCTATCCCACCGCGTGCAAGGCGTTCTACATGAAGCAAGACCCCGCGCGTCCCGGCGTCGCGCTATGCGTCGATATGCTCGCGCCCGAGGGCCATGGCGAGATCATAGGCGGCGGGCAGCGCGAGGATGACTACGAAACGCTGCGCACCAAGATCACGTCGCACGGGCTGCCGCTTGCGCCCTTCGAATGGTACCTCGATCTCCGCCGCTACGGCTCGGTGCCGCACGCGGGCTTCGGGATGGGCATCGAGCGCATGACGGGATGGCTGTGCGGGATTCATCACATCCGCGAGACGGTGCCGTTCCCGCGCCTGATGGAGCGGCTTGAACCGTAGTGTACCTCCCTCGGACCATCCGTCATCCTGCTGAGCTACGCGAAGGATCTCGCGCGTAAGCGCGCCGGCCTCTCCCATTGCCGTCGCCATGTGGATATACATATTGCAGAAATATGGCTCGGACTGTGACATTGCGGCTGGCGCGATCGCTGCTCCCGATTTTGATGCCGCTCCTTTGCTGCCTCGCGCTGCCCGCCGTCGCGCATTCGCAGGCGGACCAGTCCGTGTACACCGACGCCCTCGTCAACGGCTGGCAGGACTGGAGTTGGGCGACGGTGAATTTCAGCAACAGGCAGCCGGTCCAGTCCGGCGCCGACTCGATCAGCGTCAGCGCGGGCCCGTACCAGGCGCTCTACCTGCATCACGACGCCTTCGATTCCAGCCTATACACCAATTTGGTTTTCTGGATCGACGGCGGCTCGACCGGCGGCCAGTTGCTGCAAGTCCAGGCGACGCTCAACGGCACGGCGCAGACTATCGTGACTCTGCCTCCCCTTGCGGCGGACATCTGGCATCAAGTCACCATTGCGCTGTCTTCGCTGGGTGTGCAAAACCAACCGAACCTTGACGGATTTTGGATCCAGGACCGCAGCGGCACGACGCAGCCGACATTTTTCGTGGACACAATCTCATTCACGGCGCAACCGCCGCCCAGCGTGGTGAATGTTACGGTGAGCGCGACGGAAGCGGTGCGAGTCGTCGATGCGCGGCATTTCGGAGTCAACACGGCGGTGTGGGACTCGATCCTGGATACGAGCGCGACGACCGATCTGCTGACCGGGATGGGCGCCGGGGCGCTGCGATTCCCCGGCGGTTCGCTCTCCGACGATTACCACTGGGCCACCAACACTACAGACAGCAACACATCGCCATGGGCAACGTCGTTCGACATGTTTGCCCAGGTTGCCACCACTATCGGCGCGCAGGCCTTCGTCACCGCCAACTATGGATCGGGCACGCCGGCAGAGGCGGCCTCATGGGTGCGGGAATCCAATGTCACCAATCACTACGGGTTTAAGTATTGGGAAATAGGTAATGAGTGCTATGGCTCATGGGAGACTGACAATAACACTGTCCCACACGATCCCTACACCTATGCGCAGCGTTTCCAGCAATACTACACCCAGATGAAGGCGGTGGACCCGACTATCAAAATCGGCGCCGTGGCGGTTCCTGGCGAGGACAGTTACGCGAACAACACCAATCATCCGGTGGTCAATCCGTGCACCGGAGTAACGCACAATGGCTGGACGCCCGTGATGCTCGCGACGATGCGCAGCCTGGGCGTAACCCCGGATTTCCTGATCTACCATCGCTATGCGCAATCGCCGGGTGATGAGAGCGATCAAGGACTGCTGCTTTCCAATAGTACATGGAGCACCGACGCTGCCGATCTTCGCCAGCAGCTCAACGATTACCTTGGCGCCGCCGTGGCTCCTGGCGTTGAACTGGACAACACCGAGAACAACTCCGTCTCTTCCAATCCCGGCAAGCAGACGACCAGCCTGGTGAATGGGCTGTTCCTGGCCGACAGCATTTGCGCCGCGATGAACACCGAGTTCAACTCAGTTACCTGGTGGGACCTGCGCAACGGCCAGGAAACCGGCAATAACAATGCCTCGACTCTCTATGGATGGCGCCAATACGGCGACTATGGCGTCGTGGACAGCGCGGACCCGCCCGGCCCGGCGGACACCTATCCAACATTTTATGTCGAAAGGCTGCTGCAACACTTCGCACGTGGCGGCGACCAGTTAGTCAGCTCTGCGAGCGACTATCCGCTGCTTAGTGTGTGTGCGGCGCAGCGGACTAGCGGAGGGTTGACACTGCTTGTCGTGAACAAGAGCGCGAGCAACGCACTCAACGCGAATATCACTATCAGCGGCGCGACGCCGGGTAGCACGGGCACCCTGTATTCCTACGGCATCCCGCAAGACAACGCGGCAAAGATGGGCGTCGGCTCAGCCGATATCGCGACCAGTCCCGTGACGGGGCTGTCGACAGCATTTTCGCACAGCTTTCCCGCCTACTCGGCCAACGTGATCGCATTTGGCGGCAGCGGAGCACCTTCGCCGACGCCCACCGCGACTGCGACGGCAACGCCGACCAAGACTGCGACGCCGACCGCGACGGCTACAGCCACTGCGACCGCGACGGCCACCGCAACGAAGACGGCGACGCCGACCGCGACGCCGACCCCCAACGGCAGCGCCGCGCCGGCAACGCTTTCGTTCGGCTCCGAAGTTGCCGGGCAGACCTCGGCAACCAAGACCGTCACGGTGACGAGCAAGAGCAAGGCGCCGCTGAGCATCACCAACGTATTTGTGACAAGCACTGACGGCTCGGCAAGCGCTGAGTTCAACGTTACCGGCGGGTCGTGCGGCTCAACGGGTTACCCTTACACTGTGGGGCCGTCCCCGGACACTTGCACAATCACCGTCAGCTTCACGCCGAGCGCGATAAGCTTGGCCACCAACGACCGCACCGGGCGGCTTACGATCGCGGATGATGCCCCGGCGGGCACGCAGACCATCAACATGCAGGGGACCGGCGCCGTCGACGTGACTACTTCACCCGCAAGCGTGACGATCAATAACGAGCAGTTCGGCAAAACGGTCACGAAGTACGCGACGATAACCAACAAGCAGTCGTCGTCGATCACGCTGACCCCGGGCATCTCGCAAACCGCGACCGGCTTTACTTTCCCGGCTAGCGGCGGTACCTGCGGCGGCACGATGCTGGCGGGCAGTACGTGCACGATTGCCTATACCTACTCGCCGAGCGCTTTGAACAACGAGTCCGGCACTTTGACGATCCGTGCCAACCCCGACTTGGCGGCGTCTCCGTACCACACCGTTACGCTCTCGGCCACGACGGTGCCCGACACAGTGGCCGCCACCGCCGCGGTGGGCAATGCGTGGACCGTGACCGGGGTGCATAAAGTGGCGGTGTCGCCGGCGACGGCGAATGTGCTGAAGGTGACCGACTTGGCATCTCCGACGTTCGGAATCGGGGCCTTGGGCGTCAGCATTGGCAGCGCGGCAAATGCCGGGGCCTACGGCGGGACCATGCCCGGCGACTTCAGCGTCAGCGGCGCGACGGGGAAGTGTCCGGCCGGCGCAGCGGCGAACGTGGCCTGCTACACGGTGAAATTCACGCCGAGCCAGGGTAGCCCGAGCGCGCCGGTGACGGAGAGCGCCTGTATCGACATAACCGTTGCGAGCGATCCGGGGAGCTACGCCAACGCTTGCGCCGGCGGGACGAACGCGCCGGGCGTCCACACCGTCAAGCTGACGGGGAACTCGATCGGACCGTAGCCGGCTGAGACCGCGCAGCCATCGCACAGAACAACGCCCTGTCCGGCCGTCGTGGCCGGGCAGGGCGTTCTGTTTTCACGGCGCCCCCCCCCTCACTCATCCCAACTCGCGCTGCGCGTGCTCATTCGCGGACGATCCCCTCAAGCGCGCTTCCGGCTGGCCAGCGTTGCTTTCGCGTACCTGCGCGACGATGCCGCGCCCGTGTTCGCTGGCGTTGAGGGCTGGGAGTTAGTTTGCGCGATGGGTTCTCCCCGCCGCCGCCGCCTTCTCGCGCGCCATAATCGCCGAATCGCGCCGCAGTTGTCCCTCACCCTACCCTCTCCCGCTAAATCTGCACCCTCACCCGCGCCGGTGGCGCGGCCTCTCCCGCGACAAAGCGGCCGAGGCGGAGAACGTAAGATGCGGGGGCGCCGGATCAAGCCAGCGCGCGGGTGAATTCGTCAAGCAGGTCGCGCCAATGCTCGGTACCGACCGAGATGCGGACCAGCGCGTCGTTGATTCCGGCGGCCGACAATTCCTCGGGCGACAGCTCGCTGTGGGTGGTCGTCATCGGATGGCATACGAGAGTTTCGACACCGCCCAGGCTGACGGCGTTCTTGGCGATTTTCAAACGGCGCAGGAATTCGAAGGCGCCGGTCTTGCCGCCTTCAACCTCCAATGTCATCAGCGAACCCGGGTAGTCGGTTTGCGCGTCGCGAATCTTTATCTGGGCGGCGTCGGTGAACAGCGACGGATAGATGACGCGTTTGACGCGTGGATGTTTGGCCAACTGCTCGGCGATTCGCTGTGCGTTCTTGCTTTGCCGGTTCATCCGCAGCGCGACGGTCGAAAGCCGCGAATCGAGAATCCAGCATTCGTCAGCCTGCAGGATGTTGCCCAGCAGCGCGCGGACTCCGGTCAGGGTCAGGATCAATTCAGGGTCCGTCGCCAGCACCGCGCCGGCCAGCAAGTCACTGAATCCGCCGAGGAACTTTGTCGCCGAGTAAATCGCGAGGTCTGCGCCGTGAATCAACGGATGCTGAAAGGTCGGACCAAGCAGAGTGTTGTCGATGGCCAGCAAGGGGCGCTTGGGCTTTCGGCGGACTGCGGCGGCCGCTTGCGCGATATCGGTCATCACGAGGGTGGGATTGGCGGGAGTCTCGACCAGAACGAGGCTTAGATTGTCCGCCTGTTCAATCGCCTCCGTCAGCGCCCTGGTGTTGCCGGCCGGCAATCCGCGCGCGTCGAAACCGAGCGGTTCGATTATCTGGTGGATCAAGTGTTGGCTTCCGCCGTACAGAGGCTGCGTGTAGATGAGCGAACCGCCTCGTTCCAGGAACGCGAGCATCACGGTAAAGATCGCGGCCATGCCGGAATTGAAGACGGCCGCGGAGTTGGCGCCGCGCTCGAGAGGTACGAGTTGTTGCTCGAGGATTTCGGCGTTGGGATGGTTCAGGCGCGCATAGATCAGGTCGGGACGATCGTCGCCGAGCGGATGGATTTTTCCAAGCACAATTCCAAACGCACGCTCAGCCGCCTCCGGACTTGGAAAGACGAACGTTGAACTGCGATACACCGGCGGTCTGGCCGAGCCGACCGACAACTTTGGGTCGAAGCCCCTGGTCAGCACGGCGGTCTCCGGCCGCACGCGGTAAGAAATCTTGCGCATAGGTTTTTACTCCGGACGAATCCCCGCGTCAGCGATTCTTGCCGCAGTCGGCACGGGGATTGACGGCATCGAGAAGTCCTCCGGTCTTCAGCGCTCGCGCGGCGGCGGGCACGGACCCGCGCGTCCCGCATTATTTCTTATCAAACTAGCTGCGGCCCGCGACACCGGATGCGACCACGGGCGTAGGAGTGCCCTCTCGGAGAGCTTCGACGACTTGGCCGAGATGGGCGCGGACGGCGTCGGCCGGCACCTCGCCTGCCGCAAGCCGGCGCGCGGGTCCAAGGCGCATCAGGTGAAAAACGAATATTGCCAACGCCAGCCCCGCGGCCACCACCATCAGCGAAATTGTTGCGCCGGGATCGGTGCGGAGCGAGCTTACGCGATGCAGCACATAGATGACTGAAAGCACCGAGACTCCAATCGACACCGCAGCTACGGTGAGCACGTCGCGCACCGGCTGCGAAGCGCCCCTGGCGAGATAGCGCTTCAACTCGCCGATGGAAAAGTAGTCGAGGAACCAGCCGACATCCTCGTCGTGGCCGGCTTTCGGCGCCGGCACCATCAGGCCAGTCATCGGATCGAGTGCTGCTTTGCCGCGTTCGTGACGCTCGATGCCTTCGAGGATCGTGCTGTGGATCGCTTCCGTGATCGGAAACCTGCGCGCGATCAGGAATGAAAGCATGGAGCAAACCGCCGGGCCCAGCGCGAAGATCGCCCTGATCGCGAAGACGACCCGAGGCGTCTGTATGGCGTTGGGTATGTAGCCGAGTGAGGCAAGAACCGCGATGGGAATGGCAGCGCTCGGAATCGCGACGAATTTGGGGAGCATCGACCAGAACGCGGTGTACTGCGCCTCGCGCCGCTTGCCGGTGTAGAGCTCGTCGTAGTCGATTACGTCGGCCTGCATCGAGGGCGTCAGAAACAAGCCGGCGCCGAGTCCGATGCCGGCCCAGCAAATCAGCACCAGCAGCCACCAGGTGTCGCCGGGCCCGAGCAGGAACATCGCACCGCCGCCGGTGATGCCCAGAAAAAAGCTGGCAAGATATGTGTTGAGCTTTCCGACTCTGCGCGCAATCGCAACCCACATCGGCAGCGACACAAATGCGAATGCAAAATAACCCAGCAGCAGCATCGAGAGCCAGAAAGTCGGATTGCGCGGCCGGATCACGTAGGCGTTGAAGAACGGCATCATCGTGGCCGGAATCGCGCCGCTGATACTCGCCACGACGTAGCTGCCGAGCAGAATCGCGAACGGACGGTTGCGCAGTGCGCGCCTGATGCCCGGCACGAGCGGATTCGATTCGCGGGCGGCGAAATCGGGGCGCTCCTTCACCGTCAGCACCAGCAAGCCGTAGAGCACACCGAGCATGACGCCGAAGAAGATTCCGAGCCGGAAGAACACCTGCCGCTCGGTCATGTGGAACGCTTGCATCATGACGCCGGGCGCCGCTGCAGCCACGATCGTTCCGAGGATCGCGAAAGACTCGCGCCACGCGAACAGGCTCGAGCGCTCGTGATAATTCTGCGTGAGTTCCGGGCCGAGCGCGTAATGCGGCAGAACACAGATGGTGTGAAATACGAAGTAGAGGATGAACGTCACGCCGAACCAAATCGCCGCGCGGCCGCCGGTGAACGACTCCGGCGGATTCAGCAGGGCGAAAAAAGCCACCCCGCAAAGAGGAGCGCCGAGCAGCATGTAGGGCCTGCGCCGGCCAAGGCGCGTGTGCGTGTGATCGGAGATCCAGCCCATCAGAGGATCGCTCAGAGCGTCGAGCGAACGTGCGATCGCGATTGCCATCGCCAGGAATCCCAGCGGCACCAGCACCACGTCGGCATAGAACTTCGGCATGTGGATGAAGATCGGGATGATCATAGCGGCGCCCGCGAAACTGGGGGCGGCGTAGAGAAGCTTGATCCTGAGAGGCAATGGCTCGGAGCTGTGCGCGGCAGTGGCAGCTCCACCGCCGATTTTCGCTCCCGCTGAATCCATCAAAACCTCCGGACTTATCCGCGCGATTCGGAAAGTGATGTTAGATTACTTGCCTACTCAAGGGGAATGACGAAAATCCTCGATTGACCGGAGTCGTTCCTCGGGTAACGCGCGCCCGGCGGCCCTTGATGAACCGGCCCGAGGCGCGCAACGCACTCTCGCCGAAAATGATCGGCATCACCGCTGAAGTCAGACTGCATTGCCCGCGCACCATCCGCTCGACCACGCCCACTGGAAATTGTAGCCGCCGAGCCATCCCGTTACGTCCACCGCTTCGCCGATCGCGTATAGGCCGGGCACGGCGCGAGCCTCCATGGTCTTGGAAGACAGCGCGGCGGTGCCGATTCCGCCGACTGTCACCTCGGCTTTGGGCCATCCCTCGGAACCTGTTGGCTTGAGTTGCCATCGTCTTAGCCGATCGGCCAGTTCGGAAAGGCTGCGGTCTTGCAGATTCGCGATCGGGAGGTTGGACGCCGCGGCGCCGGCAAGAGCATGCGCCAGACGAGTCGGAATCACCTCGGCCAGTACGGTTTTTAGTTCGGCCTTGGGCCGCGTGCGCTTTCGGTCCGCGAGGAAGCTTTCGATATCTAATGAAGGCGCAAGGTTGAGCGACAGCGTATCGCCTTCCCGCCAGTACGACGAAATCTGCAAAATCGCAGGACCTGACAAACCGCGATGCGTGAATAAAATGTTTTCGCGAAAACTGGCGCGGCCGCATGAGGCCACTGCGTCCACCGAAACGCCGGCAAGAGTTTGGCAAAATTCGACCGTATCGCCCGCGACTTTCAATGGCACCAGGCCGGGCCGCGGCTCGATGACCGCAAGACCGAAGCGCCGCGCCATCTCGTAAGCGAAGCCGGTCGCGCCCATTTTTGGAATTGAGAGGCCGCCGGTCGCGAGCACCAAAGCCTGCGTGATAAAGCTGCCTTTGTTGGTCTCGATGCGAAAGCGATCGGCGCGGGTTATTTCGGTGACGCTGTGTCCGGTGCGCAAATCGACGCCGACGGCCGCGCACTCCGCCAGCAGCATCGCGAGCACCGCGCGTGCCGATCCGTCGCAAAACAGTTGGCCGAGAGTCTTCTCGTGATAGGGAATGCGATGGCGTTCGACGAGTGCGATAAAATCGTGCTGCGTGTAACGGCTGAGCGCGGACTTGCAGAAATGCGGGTTGGCGGAAAGAAAGCGCTCCGGCGCCATTTCCAGATTGGTGAAATTGCAGCGGCCGCCGCCCGAGATAAGAATCTTCGCGCCTGGCTGATCGTTATGTTCCAGCAGCAGCACACGCCGGCCGCGCTCCCCGGCCGTCATCGCGCACATCAGCCCGGCCGCTCCGGCTCCCACGATCACAACATCAAACGATTCCATCGCCGCGGTCATTAGGCGCGTCGCGACGCGGCCGCGCAAGGCCGGCATGATGCCAAACCGCATGAGATTCGCTACAACGATTCACATAACGATCGAAGCCCGGTGAAGTGAAAAATGGATCTTCAACTCAAGGGAAAAACGGCGCTGATTCTTGGCGGCAGCAAGGGACTGGGACGCGGCGTAGCCGACGCGCTCGCGGCTGAGGGCGTTGCGGTGGCGCTGGTAGCGCGCGGCCAGGAAGGGCTGGATCGCGCGGTCTCCGAAATCGCGTCGCGCGGCGCCAAGGCGATCGGATTTGCGGCGGACCTCGCGAATTGGCCGAGCATCGAGGACGCTGCCAACGCGGCGCGCAAACAGCTCGGCGCGATCGACATCCTGCTCAACAATTCCGGCGGCCCGCCGCCGTCCGGCGTGGTCGGCGTGCCCGCCAAAGTCTGGGAGGAGCAGTTCCAGGCGATGGTGCTGGCGCTGTTTCGAATAACGGATTTGTTGATTGGGGACATGCGCGCGCGAAAGTGGGGCCGAATCCTGAACGTGGCCTCGATGAGCGTGGTCGAGCCGATCGCTACGATCGGAGTGTCGAATGCGCTGCGCAGCGCGATCGTCGGCTGGGCCAAGACGCTGGCGACGGAGACGGCGCGCGACGGAATTACCGTCAACACTCTTCTGCCGGGCGCGATCGCGACCGATCGTACGGTACAGCTCAGCCGCGCGGCTGCGGAACGCCAGAAAATTTCCGTCGAGGAAGCAATCAAGCGCAACGCGCAGTCGATTCCGGTCGGACGGCTCGGCACGCCCGCAGAATTCGGGGCAGTCGCGGCGTTCCTGGCGAGCCCGCTGGCGGCCTACGTGACGGGTTCGTTGATTCGGGTCGACGGCGGCGCGATCCGATCGGTTTGAGGATGCGCATAGGGGTGCGGACATGAGCGATGTGCTCCCGCTGAATTCCAAAGTCAGGTTTGGCGCGCTAGCGACGGCGGCCGATCGCGAGCACGCGCGCAGGACCGTCAGCTCCCTGTCGGAGTGGGGTTACGAAAGTATCTGGGCGGGAGATCACGTTGCGTTCATGGGAGCGATCGACGATCCGCTGACCCAGTTAACATACTTGTCCGCGCTGAACCCGAGCCTGATTTTTGGCACCAGCATTTACCTGCTGCCGCTGCGTCATCCCACGACGGTTGCAAAGATGGTCGCGACGGTGGACCGCCTGATGGGCGCGGGACATTTCATTTTCGGCGTCGGAGTCGGCGGTGAATTTCCGCGCGAGTACGAGGCGTGCGGCGTCCCGCTCAAGCAACGCGGCGGGCGCGCGAACGAGGGAATCGAAATAATCAAGCGGCTGTGGACTGGAGAACCGGTCGAGTACCACGGCAAGTATTTCAGCTTCGGGAAAATTACGATGCTGCCGAAACCTCGCACTCCCGGCGGACCTCCCGTATGGGTGGGGGGACGAGCCGAAGCCGCGCTGAGACGTGCGGCGCGGCTGGGCGACGGATGGATGCCATACGTGGTGACGCCCAAGCGGGTCGGCGAGGGACTCGAGTTCATCGCGCGCGAGGCGGAAAAGGCCGGGCGCAAGTTCGAGCGTTTCGGCACGGCGCTGCATTTGTTCGTGACGCTGGGGCCGAGCTACGAAGATGCGCTCGACGTAGCGGCGGAGCATCTGAGCAAGCGCTACGCGATGGATTTCCGCGAGCCCGCCAAGCGATACGCCGCCGTAGGGAAGCCCGCCGATGTCGCCGCGCGAATCGATGAGTTCATCAAGGCGGGAATTCGCGATGTCAACGTGGACATCGCTTCCTCTGCGGCCGCGCGCGACGCGCAGCACGAGCAGTTCGCCAGGGAAGTGATCCCTATCCTGCGGCGCTGAAGGATCGTCGAGCGCCCGGATGACTCACTGAAATGTCGTCTGTGCGTTCAACGTATCCAACCGGCTCGGTTGCGGCGTAGAATGGGCGTCAGCGTAGAGCAGCGGCTGAAGCTCGGCAATGTCGGGGTGATGTTAGTGGCGGAAACCGAAAAGCAGACAGAGCAACCCTACGGCGAAAGTGAGGATCGCTTCGCGCTGCTATCGGTTGCCGGACCGGTTTGCGCACTGATCATCGCTACCGGCGCTTTGTATCTGGGCAGACCGGTCCTGCTTCCGCTGGCGATTGCACTCATTCTGAGCGTGGTCTTCAGTCCCGTCGCAACCCGCCTCGAGCGCTACTTCGGGCGCCTGATAAGCGCCGCATTAGTAGTACTAGTGGTGATCGGCGCAATTTCGGCGATTGGGTATTTTCTGACTATTGAACTGACTAATGTCGCCGACCAGGTCGCTGGATACTCGGAGAACATCGGAAACAAATTGGCGGCGCTTGAAAAAAACACGCCCCCATGGCTCCAGCATATCAAGGATGCGGTTTCCGACGTTCAGCGTCGCATGGCAAGCACCAATCCTGCCCCCCGCCAGCCGCGTGAAGTGATGGCGGTCTCGGTTCCCGGCTCTCTTCTCAGCGACAGCCTGAGGCCGGTTGTTCCGATCGTCGATGGCATGCTCAAGACGCTGCTCATCATCATGCTGCTGTTTTTTCTGCTTTACAGCCGAAAGGATTTGCGTGATCGATTTGTCCGCCTCGCGGCACGAGGAAGAATTCCGATCGCAGCGCAGGCAATAGAAACGGCGGGTTACACCGTCGGCCGCTACCTGCTGCTTTTTTCGACGATCAATCTTGCCTACGGCATCGCCGCCGGAACCGTGGCTTGGTTTCTCGGGCTGCCGAGCGCCCCGCTGTGGGGGGTGGTCGCATTCCTGTTGCGGTTCATTCCATATGTCGGCGCGATCAGCTCGGCGCTTCTGCCGGCGCTCGTCGCCTTTGCGTTGTTTCCCGGATGGAGCAAAGCGCTCGAGATACTTGGCGCCTTTGTGATTATCGACCAGGTTGCGGCGCAGGTTGCGGAACCATTCATCATCGGCCACGGAATTGACGTCTCTCCGGTGGCGTTGCTGACATCCGCGATGTACTGGTATTGGCTGTGGGGAATACCCGGGCTGCTGCTTTCGACGCCCTTGACCGCTTGTCTTAAGGTCGCGGGCGACTTTATCCCTCCGCTGGGGTTTCTCTCGATTCTGCTCGGGGCGGACCGGGTTCTCGACGACTACCACGACTTCTACCGCTTGCTGCTTGAACTCAACCCGTCAGGAGCCAGAGATGTTGCTGTCCGCTATTGCGATGAGAATGGCCTGGAGCGAACCTTTGACGAGGTGATTGCGCCGGCGCTGGTGCTGATGGGTGAGGAGCGCGCGGAAGGCCATATTAGTGACGAGAACCAGCGGCTCATCATCGATACAACGCATCAACTGATTGCTGAACTTGGAAACAGGTTCGTCAAATCGCGCATTTCTCCGAGCGTGCGAGTAATGGGCGTGTTGGCGCCCGGCGAGCTGCACTTTCTGGGGTTGTTGATGTTGCTCGAACTGCTGCGCAAAGAGGGTGCGGTCGCAACCTTTGCGGGCGAGAATAAATCACCGGACGAGATTTCCGATCTGGTCAAACGGTTCACGCCGGACTTCGTCTTCATCTCATGCATGTCGGCCGAATGTTTGCCGGCCGCGGTGGGACTGGTGGCGGCATTACGATCCATTTCGTCTCGCCTGACGATCATTGCAGGCGGGCCGCCAGCGTTACACCAGTCCACCGAGCTCATAAATGCCGGATGTTCCCAGATCTGCGCCAACCCCAACGAAGCCCGCCGCGCGGTCCGGCGCTTCATTCTCCAACGCGCGAAGTCCCGGATTCCCGGCGGAGCGCGCTTGCCACGAGGCTATGCACGCGAGAACAGCTGGCTCTCCCGCAATTGACAAAGCAGAATGATCTAGAAGCCTGGAGGAGGGACGCCTGCGGCAATCCGCTCGGACGGAGGCGGAAAGCATGGCAGCGTGCTGGTCACCACGTAATGGTAATAGTTCCCGTTCCATGAAAACGTTCCAACCGGCTTGCCAAAATTCGAAGTCATCGCGGCAAACCGATCGCCGGCGGCCACTGAGATGAATTGCGAGGGCGCATACGCCAGAAAGTTGCTCGCCGTCTCGGGGACCACTGCGCCCAGCGGCGGCGAGAAATTCATCTGAAGAAAATTAACCGCCGGCCGCCAACCATTGGCCGTCGTTTCATTGTCCGCTATCGGTATCCATTGCCGCTCGTCGAGCGAATCGCTAAGCCGCAGCTCACGATACTCGGGCGCGCCGGCAGCACTCCTTCGCAACTCGATCACGCCCGGAACTTCGACTTCGAGCCGGTCACAACTGTCAGCGCTATCCATTACACGTTCACGCGCTTCTTCTTCCATCTTTGCGCGATCGGTCCCCGGATGCGTAGTCGCGCTCACGCTCGAGGCAATACCCGCCGTCAGCCCAACGGCATCGGCGCCGACATCCTCCGCAACGTTGGCGGCGATGGGCGCGAGTTGAGCCGCTGCCATCCAGCATCCGCTGATCCCAACGGCGACCGCGGTCGCGAGTATCGCGACGAGCGATGCGCAGAATTGTCGCCTCAGGCGATCGATATAACCCCCGGCCGGAGCGTCAGCGCACCAATGAACGTCTCGAGCTGGTAAGCCGCCGTCCGGTCCCGGTTAGCCTAGCAGAAATTGGAAAACATAAATGCCGGGGGGAAACTCGCCGTAAGATCGATCTGGTAAATACCGAGTCGCCGGTAATTACGCGAATCGCGCGCCTGCTATGATCCGGTTTTCGAGAAAAAGAACGGCCGGGCTACGAGTGGGGACCGTGGTGGGGAGCCTACGGTTCAAGTAGCCCGGCCTTTGCTTGGGGACAGGCGCTGTTCGTCTCGGGGGAGGAGATTGTCAGCGCAACAGAAGGTAGAGCAAATATCGTGCCTCGAAAAAACCGAGCAAATTCAAGGCATCGTCGCGAGTTTTTTTCTCTTTTTGCGACTCGGAACATCCGAAAATCTCGAATTTGATCACTTTTCCTACCAAAATCGCGAGTTTTGCAAATTGCACTCTCACCACTTAGCGCGACCCAAATTCGCATCTCGCGTACGTATCCGGCGGATTGCAGCAAGATGCCTGCGTCGAGAGCAGCGCTGATCATGCGTCGATGCAGTCGATGCAGATGATACGCCGCGCCCGACAGAATTCGCTCGACAAGTCCGCGCTCGGAATTCAAGATGCCGCCATCCACAGGATCGTGTGCCGCGCGCGCTGATCCACGAATAGATTGGCGAACAAAACCGATATGCGAACGATCATCGGTTGAGAGCGGATGGTTGGTGTGTTACTTCCTAAGAGTTCGGGGCGTAGCGCAGCTTGGTAGCGCACCTGCCTTGGGAGCAGGGGGTCGGCCGTTCAAATCGGCTCGCCCCGATCGCGCCAGTAGCTCAGGTGGAAAGAGCAACGGCCTTCTAAGCCGTGGGTCAGGGGTTCGAATCCCTTCTGGCGCGCCACGGAGGCGAATTTTGAGAGCGGCGGCACGATGCGCCGGACGGATTGAAACAGACCGAGGGTGGTGAGTGTAGCTCAGTTGGCAGAGCATCGGATTGTGGCTCCGGCGGTCGAGGGTTCAAATCCCTTCACTCACCCCAAACATCCTGCTAGGTAAGCGTGCTTCGACGGTGGGCCGTTAGCTCAGTTGGTAGAGCAGCTGACTCTTAATCAGCGGGTCTGGAGTTCGAGTCTCCAACGGCCCACCAAAAAACCCCGGAGCGCGCTGAATGGCTGTGTCGCCCAAGGTCGGGGCGATTCTGGAGGCGGAATAATCTAATGAAAACAGCTACGAGTTTTTACTCTTGCATAGTAGCCGCTTTGCTCATTGTGCTCGCGAGCGCGGGCATCGCTGCGGCGGAGCCGGGAACCGACACCTGCGCCGGACTAAACGCGACCATTGGTGGTACCTGCACGCCACTGACCAACACCAGCAGCGGCAGTTACGCAAATACCGCCACCGGATCGAGCACCCTCGTTCAGAACACCACTGGCTACGAAAATACCGCCACCGGGGTTGGCGCCCTCAGCGCCAACACCGCGGGCGGGGCTAATACCGCAGCCGGGGTGTCCGCCCTCTACACCAACACCACAGGCTACGAAAATACCGCCACCGGGGTGTTCGCCCTCTACTGGAACACCACGGGCCGCGAAAATACCGCCACCGGAGCGGCAGCCCTCGTCGGCAACGGCACGGGCGACTATAATACTGCCACCGGGGTGAACGCCCTCCAGAGCAACGTCTCGGGCGACTATAATACCGCCACCGGGTTGAGCGCCCTCGTTCAGAACACCACGGGCGACTATAATACCGCCACCGGGGAGAACGCCCTCTACTGGAACACCACGGGCACCGAAAATACTGCCGCTGGAGTTGCCGCTCTCTACAGCAACACCACGGGCATCGGCAACATCGGCATTGGCTATAACGCAGGCACCAATCTCATCACCGGAAGCAACAATATAGATATCGGCAACGAAGGCGTCGTGGCCGAGTCCGACACCATTCGGATCGGCGTGCAGGGCACACAGACCGACACCCACGTCGCCGGCATCTACAAAGAAAAGGTCGGAACCAAGCACTGCACCGTATTGGTTGACAGCACCGGCAAGCTCGGGTGCGGAGTGTCCAAATCGGCGGACACCTCGATGCTGCTCAACGAGCTTCAGAAGCAGGCCGCGCAGATGGCGGATATGAAAGCCTCGATGCGTCGGCAGGCCGCCGAGCTGAAGGCCAGCCGCGAACGGGAGCTGGCGATGCGGACCGCGTTCGAGGAGCGCCTTTCCAGGCTCGAACAAGTGACGGCATCGAAGGACGGCAGCCGCAATCTGGCGGCGGCCTTCAACCGGTAGAGGAAGAAATGAAGACGACAGGTGCTGGAAAGGCGACGGTCCGGGTTTTGGGATTCTCGGGAGAGGCAGATATGTCCCCTTCCGGGGTCGCTGGAAACATCTGAACCAAAGACCGGGCTGGAAACATTGCACAGGCAGACCGTCTAGTCTAAACGGCCGCTGTTCGGGATCCAAAATGGAAATCCCGATTAACCACGTAACGATTCATCGTGACACATCAAGTCCTGCTCACGTCCGTCTGCCGTCCACTGGGGGTCCGCCACGGCGATTCCCCGAGTGTAGGGTACGAGTTGCTCCACGAACAGGTGACCCGCGCCCAAGGCCTGTTCAGCCCCCGTTCTCACCATACCCAGTTCTCGCTGGACTACATCGCCGAGAACCTCGAGGCCCCGACCGCGGTGCTCCAGTATCCCTCCCGCAGGGAACTCGTCCGCGAGCTCAGGCGCGGGTACGACGTGGTGGGCGTATGTTTCGTCCTGGCCACCTACCACCGCATGAAGGAAGTTGTGGCGCTGGTCCGGAAATATTCGCCGCAGTCGAAGATCGTGCTGGGCGGGTACGGGACAGTGGCGCCCGATGAGATGCTGCGCCCCTACGGCGACCATATCTGCCGCGAGGAGGGAGTAGGCTTCATGCGCCGCCTCCTGGGCGAACCCGAGATCGGGATGCCGTACCGCCACCCTCTGATCATCAACCGCCTGCAGGTGTTCTCGAAGCAGATTTCGCGGACAGGGATCGTGTTTGGCGGCCTGGGATGTCCGAACGGGTGCGATTTCTGCTGCACCTCTCATTTCTTCAAGCGAAAGCACATCCGCCTGCTTCCTACAGGGGCCGACATCTACCAGGTGGTTGAACGCTATCTCGAGGTCGATCCCAAGCTCTCCATCATGATCATGGACGAGGATTTTCTGCTTAACCGTCGCCGGGCGATGGAGTTTCGGGAATGTGTTCTCCGGGCCGGCAAGCCTCTCTCCATTTTCGTCTTCGCCAGCGTCCGGGCCTTGAGCCAGTACACCGTGACCGAGATTCTCGAGATGGGGATCGACGGGATGTGGATCGGATACGAGGGAACGCGATCAGGCTATCCAAAACAGTCGGGCCGGCCGGTCGAAGAGATCTTCCGCGAGTACCGCGAGCACGGAATCACCATCCTGGCCTCTATGATCGTGGGCTTCCCCTACCAGACGCCCGAGATCATTGAAGAGGAACTCTCGGGCCTACTCGCGTTGCGACCGGTGCTCACACAGTTCTTAATTTACGGTCCTTGTCCCGGCACTCCCTTCTACGACGAAGTCATCCGGGAGGGGAAACTTCTTCCAGAGGTGGCCGAGGATCCCGAACTATTCTATCGCCGGGGGACCGGATTCCATGCGATGGTCAGCCATCCATCGATGACGTCCGACCAGATCGAGGCTGCCCAAAAGCGTTGCTTCGAGGAAGATTTCCGCAACTTGGGACCGGTCCTGTACCGTTCAGTGGACCGATGGCTCGAGGGATACCTCAAGCTCCGGGAGTCCCCGAGCCCATTTCTGCGCGCCAAGGCGGAGCGGATCGCAGCCGACCTCAGGAAAGCTTACCCCGTGTTCCTGGCGGGCAGGCTGTTCGGGCCGACAGCGCAGGTGCGGCGTTGGATTGGCAGGCTCCAAAATCAGCTCCACGCAGAGCTGGGGAGTCCCACCTGGACGGAGCGTATCCTGTCGGTTGCGGCAGTAGGCTTGGCTTCCTGGACGGGACTTACGCTCAGATTGGGCCTCTTCCAGCACCCGCCGCTCGTGAGGAATACCTTCAGGATGTCGGAGGCCGGTTGCGGGCGGGCTTGGGAGCGCTTATGCAGTGAGGATCCCGCGGGGCTCTCGATCCAGGTGGAACGGCGGCCCGCCTCGACGGTGTGGGTGCTGCTGGAGGGACGGCTCACGGCATCCGCAGCCGGACGGTTCGTTGCGGATCTGCGCGCGGCCTTGGCGCGCCGGAAGGATCGAGTGGTTTTGGACCTGGCCGGCCTGGCGGGCCAGGAGGATGGCGCGGTGGGCGAGCTGGCAGCGGGGCTACGCGGCCATCGTGACCGCATCCGCATCATTCTCCCCCGCATCGGAGAGTTCGCGGTGCTGGCGGCAATCTTTCGCCTCTACCAGTAATTTCGCCGAGACTCACTCTTAATCAGCGGGTCTGGAGTTCGAGCCTCCAACGGTCCACCACCTCAAGGCACACGGGCAGAATGAGAATCTGAATCCGGCCGGTTTCCGGATGCGCCGCGCGATTCCTTCGGCGACGATAGCGCGCGAGAACGCGGCGTTGGTTTTTGCCGCCTATCGCGCCGGTTGGTTGAGGTTATTGCGGCAATATCTGCCATGCGTCTTTATGTGGCTCAGCCAGCTTAAACGCAAAGCCCTTCATCGGATAATTTGGCTTGCGGTGTAACCGAATCAACTCGGCAGGCGTGCGATGCAGCCGGATCAATTCGGATTGGACATGCCGGTTCGCTTCGGCCTGCGTAAGAATGAAAAATTGGTTCGGCTCACCGACGGGAACATACGCAAGTATATAGAAGAGGTCGGCCCGCTCGGGCTTTGGTTTTACGACCCATGGATTTTTGCGGTAGAGGCCTTTCACATCGACGAGGAACATTTTTTTGGACTTCGGACTGACGACCATCAGGTCGGCAAGCGGCGTTGAATTTCCTTGCGTGAAAGCCACCTCATGACCGCGCTTGGCTAATTCGCTGGCGACCGCAAATAGGGCCGCCCAATGCGTTTGGTGCTGCTGGTTCACTCGTTTTTCTCTCTTTGGCGCCTGTTGCGCCGGTTGGCTGCTCGCCCTGCGCGCGGACCAGGTTAGCTCAGCTCAAGCCGGCCCGCTACCGGTGGTGCTTGCCTCCGATGATCGCGACGGTGCTCGCCTGCGGACCTTTATCACCCTCCTCCTCGGCAAAGCGCACCGCGGTTCCGGGCGTCAGCTCGTCGAAATGCTCGTCGAGGACGCTGTGACGATGGAAATATATCTCGCGGTTGTCCGGCGTTTCGAGGAAGCCGTAGCCCTCTGTCGGGAAAATGCGGGCAACGCGGCCAACCGATGGTAGCTCGTGTGCCTTGACGTCGCGCCTTAGTTCGCGAAGATGATCCTCCAGGCGACGCCGGGCGGCATCGAATGCATCTCTGATCGCGATCGCCAGATCATCGGCCGACTGGTGGTTGACGGAGATCTCCGCACGGGGCGTGCGGAGATCGATCCGAACGTTGAACGGGCCTCCTTTGCGGTGGTGACGAACCGGACCTTCGACTACGACGTGGCATCCGGTGAGCCGCGGGAAGTAGATCTGTAGGTCGTCGGCGCGTTCGCGGATCTGCGCCTCCATGGCCGGGGTCAATGGAAAATCACGTGAGGTAATTTGAACGGGGCGCTGCATTTGAATTCACCTTCTTTGGGCGTCGAGTTTTGAGACACAGTCCGCTGAAGTTGCATCGTAGATCATTAAAGATTGACTCTCTTGGGATATCTGATGGAGGACCGATATGCCAATCGACCTGAGATTCGATTCAAACGAGATTCCTCTGCTCACCGATCTCTACGAGCTTACCATGGCGGCAAGCTATTTTGCTCTGGGATTCAATCGACCGGCATGCTTCGGCATGAGCGTCCGCCGCCTGCCTCCACGCCGCGGCTTCCTTGTGGCAGCAGGCCTGGAACGCCTGCTGGAAGCGCTTGAACAGTTTCGGTTCGAACCGGCCATACTCGATTACCTGGCGTCAATGCAGCTGTTCAAATCGGACTTCCTCGATTTCCTCGGCAAACTGCGATTTACGGGCGAGGTCCATGCCATGGCTGAAGGCACGGTCTTTTTTGCCGGGGAACCAATCATCGAAGTGCGCGCTCCGCTAATCGAGGCGCAACTGATCGAGACGCTGGTCATCAACCAGATCGGAATGGCGTCGCTTATCGCGAGCAAGGCGGCGCGCAGCGTGATCGCGGCGCGGGGCAAGCGGCTGGTTGATTTCGGACTCAGACGCAGCCAAGGCGAGGCCGCAGGCCTCATAGCGGCGCGTTCGAGCTACCTTGCGGGTTTCGACGGCACTTCCAATGTTCTTGCCGGCCGGCGTTACGGTATCCCGCTCTACGGCACCATGGCTCACAGCTACATCATGGCGCATGACCGGGAGCGCCAGGCCTTCGAGCACTTCGTGCGGGATTTCCCAAAGCTCAGCACGCTTCTGGTCGATACCTACGATACCGTCCGGGGCGTCCAGAACGCCGTCATTGTCGCGGATCAGATGCGCCGGCAAGGCTTTGAGCTGCAGGGTGTACGGCTCGACAGCGGCGATCTCGCCGACTTGAGTCTCAAGGCGCGGGCCATCCTTGATCGTAACGGTCTGAAGAATACTTCGATCTTCGCGAGCGGGAATCTCAACGAATACAAGATTCACGATCTGATCGCGGCAAACGCGCCTATCGACGCTTTCGGCGTCGGCACCGAGATGGTTGTGAGCGGCGACGCCCCATCGCTCGACCTCGCCTACAAGCTGAACGAATACGACGGCATCCCTCGAATCAAGACTTCCCAGGGCAAGCTCACCCTGCCGGGGAAAAAGCAGGTGTTCCGCGCAATCGACGCTGACGGCCGCTTTTACGCCGACCTGATAGGTCTGGCCGACGAGACCGCGCCGCTCGTCGCGCGCCAATTCAGTCCAATTCCGTCCGAAGTCGCGACACTCCTGTCTCTGCAATTCAGCGGTGGTCGCCGACTCATGCCGCGTCCCAAGCTCGCCGAGTCGCGCGAGCGATTCCTCAGCACGCTTGAGCGTCTTGACCAGCGTTACAAGGACCTCGAGCAGCCCGAGGCGTATCCGGCGCGGTATACGTTTGCCCTCAGTACGATGCTGGATGAACAGAAACAACGCGCAGCGAAGTGCCAGGAATAATCGAGCGGAGATGAAACTTCATGCCAGTCACAACGCCGGGAACTTCACGTCGAGTGCTGAAGTTTGACATAGGTGACGGCGCTGGATACAGCAACGATGCTGATAGCAAATGAACAATTTAGATCTGCGGATGGACTGACATGAATCTCGTTGTTGTAGCCGGCTCTGGAAACCCGTCGCTTGCCGACTCTATTGCCGAAAGGCTCGGAACCCGGGTCTGCCGCTCTGTTCTGAACCGTTTTCCGGACACCGAGTTGCACGCAGAGATGGAAGAAAGCGTGCGCGGCTGTGACGTCTACGTGGTTCAGCCGACCGGTCCTCCCGTGGACCGTCACTTGATGGAATTGCTCTTCCTCGCCGACGCTTGCCGGCGGGCAGGTGCATCCCGGCTTACTGCCGTAGTTCCGTACTTCGGATATGCGCGTCAGGATCGCCGGGCAAACGGGCGGGAAGCGGTTGGCGCACGGATTGCCGCGGACCTGCTGGTAGTTGCCGGCTTCGAGCGAATTGTCGCCCTCGATCTTCATACCGTTTCCCTCGAGGGCTTCTTCAGCGTCCCGCTTGAGCACCTGAGCGCGGTATCGCTCTTTGCAAATGCCATCGAGGAATTGGTCACTGACAAGAGTGTGATCGTCGCGCCGGACCTGGGGGCCGTCAAACTCGCCGAACGCTACGGGGAACTGCTAAGCCTGCCCATCGCAATTGTCCACAAAATCCGCCTCAGCGGCGAAGAAGTAAGAGTGCGTGGCATCGTTGGCGAGGTCGGCGGACGTGCGCCGATCATCGTGGATGACATGATATCGACCGGCGGCACCGTAGAGGCTGCCGCGGCAGCCATGATCGCCGCCGGTTGCATTCCCGAGATCATGGTAGTTGCCAGCCATGCATTGCTCGTAGGCCCCGCGATCCGCCGGCTTTCAGCTTTGCCGCTGAAACGAATCGTGGTGACCGACAGCCTGCCGACTCCGGAGCACGGTTCGCTGACTCTGCAGGTGGTAAGCTTGGCCCCTATGCTCGCCGAGACAGTGACTCGCCTGAACGTTGGCGAGTCCATGACCGAACTCCTGAGCCACCGATGATCGCGAACAAATCATGAACGGATGATTTGTCTGAGGCGCAAGCATGGATCTGATCAAGCTCAGCGATTACCTGTGGGAGATTCCGAAAACCGGCGCAATGCGGGTACCCGGACGAGTCTATGCCAGCGCGAGGATGATCGAGGGAATGCGCGAAGACCCGGCCCTCACGCAGGTTGCCAACGTTGCCTGTCTGCCGGGGATCGTCGGCTACTCCCTCGCGATGCCCGACATCCATTGGGGCTACGGCTTCCCCATTGGCGGCGTGGCGGCTGTCGATGCCCGTGAAGGCGTCATATCTCCCGGAGGGGTCGGCTACGACATCAATTGTGGCGTGCGCCTGGCGCGCACGCGCCTCCATTTCAACTTCGTCGAACCGCGAATAGACCGGCTGGCCGACGCGCTCTTCGCCAGGATTCCGGCCGGAGTCGGCTCTTGGGGCGCGATTCCGGGACTGTCGATCGAACAACTCAAGGAAGTGGCCGGCCAAGGTGCGAATTGGGCGCTGCGCAACGGATACGCTACCGAGCGCGACCTCGAACATACCGAAGAAGGCGGGATGCTCGCGGGCGCCGACCCCGACCGCATAAGCGAGCGCGCTTACCAGCGCGGTGCAAAGCAACTGGGCACGCTCGGTTCCGGCAATCACTTTCTCGAAGTCAGCCGGATCGACGAGATCTATGACTCGAAGCTTGCCGACGCCTTGGGACTCGAACTCGGTCAGGTCACGGTGCTGATCCATTCGGGCTCGCGCGGCCTCGGCCACCAAACCTGCGATGACTACCTCAAACTTATCGTTGGCGCGATGGCCCGTTACGGAATCAACCTGCCCGATCGCCAGCTCGCCGCCGTTCCAATCAGCGCGCCGGAAGGGCAAGCCTATCTCGGCGCCATGGCCGCCGCCGCGAACTTTGCCTGGTGCAATCGGCAGGTAATGATGCACCTCGCAGAGCAGGCTTTCCTGGATGCGCTCTCGATCGCGCCGATAGAACTGGGCTTCGAGCTGGTGTACGACGTATGCCACAATATCGCCAAATTCGAAGAGCACAGTGTGGACGGCCGGACGCGGCTCGTATGCGTGCATCGCAAGGGCGCCACCCGCGCCTTCGGCCCCGGCCATCCCGCGTTGCCTCAGGCGCTGCGTCCTATCGGACAGCCCGTGCTGGTGCCTGGAGATATGGGCCGCTATTCGTTCGTCCTGGTGGGCCTTGAAACCGCGATGCGCGAGACCTTCGGCTCATCGTGCCACGGCGCTGGGCGGTTGATGAGCCGAATGAAAGCAAAGAAAGAAGCCGGCGGGCGCGACTTGCACGCCGAATTAAAGGCGCTGGGCGTTACTGTCCGAGCCCACAGCCGCGCCGGCATAGCCGAGGAGATGCCGCACGCCTACAAGGACGTCGCCGAGGTGGTAGCGGTCATGGAAGCCGCACGCGTAACCCGGCGGGTCGCCAGACTCAAGCCGTTTGCCGTCATCAAGGGCTGATGCCGACGAAACCGACTGCGCCGCAGGCCGAAGACGCCGCCCTGTTTCGCGAGTTCGAGCATACCGGCGACCTCGGCATCGAGTTGGATGCTCCCACTCGCGGCGAGTTGTTCCGCCGCGCCGCCGTTGCCCTGGCTATGCTGTTGGTCGAGACGGCAAGCGTCGCGGAGATCGAGGATCGGGAGATCGCGGTTGAGGCGCAAGCCGATCTCGATCTTATGCATGACCTGCTCACGGAGCTGCTTGCTCTTTTCACGGTGGAGGGCTTCATCTGGCGCGACGCTTCAGTCACGGAGGCCGGCCGATCGCTGCGCGTGACGCTTCGAGGCGAGCCTTTCGACCCGGCCCGCCACGCGTTTCGCGGTGAAATCAAAGCTGTCACCTACCATCAACTGATGGTTGAAAACTCACCCGACGGATGGCGTTCACGCATAATTTTCGATGTCTGAACCGCGCCGGATCGTCTTGCCCGCCTACCGGACATTAGGCCCCCTCACTTTGGTCGGAGCGTTTCCGCACGTTTTGTAATGTGCGCCACTTGCACACACTCAAACGTTAGTTTAAAGTCGTCTCAGGAAAACGTGTGGCACTTGACAAGATGGTTCTAATTGTGCCTCATTTTGACCGCTTAATTGGAAACCTCACCATGACGTCTCCTCAAGGGTGCTCGATTTGCCTCTAAAAATTCCGAAAGAACATCTCGAAGCTCTTGAGGTGCTCATCTCAATCTCCGATAAGGAGATGAATGGGCTTCTATCTGCGCTTTCCGGTTTGCCTTTGTCGCTCGATTTCGATGCGCTCGTCAAAGAAATTTCGCCAAAAGCGGAATCGTTTCCGTTTGCTAAGCGCGAGGCGCTAGGCGCGTTGTTGGTCTCGCTTAACGCTTCGCGTGCGCATGGCGATATGCCGGTTCCGAAGTTTGTGAACGAAGTTCTTCGCTCTATAGAACGGGCTACTCCGCCAATTGACCTTAGTGGCGACAAGCGCTCCCGTGCGAAGGATCGCATTGCGAAGCTACTTGCCCTTGAACCGCTCAGTGCTGCGACAAAAGCGATTCATCTCCAACACGACTTTGAACGTCTCCTTACTCATAGTCGCATTCTTACCGACGCACGACCGGTCTATGGACAAGATCCGGGCGGCAAACCTCTCGCTATGATTATAACTCACACACTCAAATTAACCTACTCGAAAGGCGACGAGTCAACGACCGATCTCTACCTAGCACTGGATAGCCAAGACATCGCTGACCTTAAACAAGTGCTCAATCGAGCGGAAACGAAAGCGAAAAGCCTCGCCAAAACGTTCGTGACAGCGGACATTCCCGTTCTGCGTTCCTGAAAATCATATGGCGCAACCAGCACCAATTTGGAATGAACCAGAAGGTCCACATTCTAAGGAATGGCGTCGAGATTTGCCTCTCAAGGGCAAAGCGTGGGGTCGGTACAAAGAGCCTACAAAACTCCTCGAACGTATCATAGGGCAACTACAGGTTGATCAGTCGGACAGACTCAAGATTGACTTTCAAAAGTTTACAAGTCTGTGGAAGTCTGCACAAAGCTCGGCTTCAGCACCAGAAGATATTGCGGGCGATTGGCCTTATCGAGCGATAATCGCGCTAGGGCCCGAAGTAGTCCCGCTGATCCTGCGTGAATTGGAAAGAGAGCCAGATGACTGGTTTTGGGCTCTTGCAATCCTGACCGGTGAAAACCCCGTACCTGAAAATGACCGCGGCAAGATGCTAGAAATGACAAAGGCATGGCTCAAGTGGGGGCGCGAGAACAATAAACTCTAGCGTACACAAGTTTCAAGAAGAGGACTTTCCTAATCTCAACAAGGAATTCGAGAAGACAAGCGATGACACGATTTCCTACAACTGCATCGCTTGGACCGTCGGGGACACTACAAAACGCTGGTGGCCTGACCCATTCGGCCAACTCCACTGGCCAGCCAAGATTCAACGCATAGCGAAAGTCGAAAATTTCGTAGAGATGTATGCAAAGGAATGCGGCTATATCGAGTGTGATGATGGCTCGCTGGAACCAGGCTTCGAGAAAGTGGCTATCTATGCGAGAGGACAGATGCAGGCAGTCAAACACGCGGCGTGGCAATTGGATGATGGAACATGGAGCAGCAAGCTCGGACCCCTCGAAGACATAAACCACAAAACTCCTGACAACCTTACTTCAAAACAATATGGCGAACCTGTGAAATTTCTTAAGCGAGAGCGCAAAAGCGCAAAGACGCCTATTCCCTGAAATGAAGCCGAACAATAGTGCCCTAATTAGGGCAATAACCTAGTTGACTCACCCGCGCTTTCCTGCTATATTTGAGTTATGGAACAGGAACAAACCCAATGGCCAAGCAGCCTGATCGAGGCTGTTCGCTTCTTTTCTGACCGTGATCGTGCGCTGAATTTTCTGGTTGCGATGCGCTGGCCGGATGGCGTCGCTTGCCCGACTTGCAAGAGCAAAGACGTAAGTTTTCTTTCCACCCGGCGCTTGTGGAAATGCAAGAACAATCATGCCAAGCGGCAGTTCTCGATCAAGGTCGGTTCGATCTTTGAGGATAGTCCGCTGCCGCTCGACAAGTGGCTTGTCGCCATGTGGCTTATCGTCAACTGTAAGAATGGGATTAGTTCCTACGAAGTGGGGCGTGACCTTCGCGTCACCCAACAAACCGCTTGGTTTATGATGCATCGGATTCGCAAGGCGATGCAGCGTGGCAGCTTTGAAAAATTCGGCGGTAGCGGCCCGGTTGAAGCCGATGAGACTTTCATCGGCGGACTCGCCCGCAACATGCACAGGGATAAGCGGGCCATAAAGATTCACGGCACTGGCGGCGCGGGCAAGGAACTGGTAGTCGGCTTGCTTGACCGCGAAACCGGAAAGGTCCGCGTCAGTCATGTCAAGAATCGCAAGCGCCATACCCTGCATGAACAGGTCAAAAGCTACGTCGCAAGCGGCGCGGAATTGTTCACCGATGAACTGGCGTCGTACACCGGACTCGGAAAGGATTACGTCCACAAGTTCGTGAACCATGCCGAAACTTACGTGAAGGGCAACGTCCACACCAACGGAATCGAGAATTTTTGGTCGCTGCTCAAGCGCGGCATCAAAGGCACTTACGTCAGTGTCGAGCCGTTCCATCTGTTCCGTTACTTGGATGAGCAGGCGTTTCGATATAACGAGCGCAAGCATGAAAATGGCGATGCTGGCCGGTTCGCCGAAGCCGCAGGCTCGATATTCGGACGGCGGCTGACCTACAACGAATTGACCGGGAAGGATGCAATTCCTACGACGTGACTCCAAGCCGCGCCAAGGTAGAGGACTATGCCGAAGAAAAAAATGAAGTTCCCGGAAGTGCCGGGCGACACGCCGCGCGAGCGATTTATGAATCTTGTGCGTCATGTCTTTTCTATCCCCAAGCCAACTGCGCGTCAGCGACGAAAAATTAAAGCGCGGTCTCTCTGGCATTAGTTGGGAATCAAATCCTCACGCCCAGCATCGCGCAGCATTCGTTCGCGATCTTCAAAGCCTTTGATTATATCCCCAGAATCATTTACCCAGCGTCGAAGATGTTCCTTCTCAGAGTAGAAACGATGGTCTTGACTTCGACGGAAGAGGGCGAGCGCCGACTTCCGAATATCTCGTTTACGGACGCCGCCGACAATAGTGCGGTTATCTATCTCTTTGTAGGACTCGTAAGCATAGAAATCAGCCGCCTGTAATTGGCACGCACTCTCTTTTGGCGAAAAGGTCCAACTCGCAACCCGAAATTTTTGTTGGACGATTGGAGATGGCCGCGCTCCCGGTGGCGGATTTACTAGAAGGTCGAACATCCGGTCAACTTGATGGCGGCCCTTCGCACCAGCCTCAAAAACCCAGTGAATAGGTTCCCTATATCCATGATCATCGGCCCATTTTGAAACATGGATCGTGCAGCAGTTGGCAGCCCAGCCATAGGGACCGCCGAATGCACGTTTCGCGACATCGGGTATCACCTCCTCGAAATCCGCTGGAACCACAGCTTGCGAGATGCCCGCGCCAATCTCGGTGTATTTTTTTATTATCTTGTGCGCGCGTCGAATAACCCTAACCTGCCGGTCGCGTTTCCATCCTGTAAATTCCCCCTCGAAATTTTCCAAATCTACCCGGTGCAATATTTTGATGCCTTCACGTTTAAGGATATGGGTATTCCAAATTTCCCCAAATTCTTTCCATTTTTTTACGATACCGATATACCCTCCAACCACTACAGCCGGAGAGCCACCATGCGTACCACTTTCATCAAAGTACACAGTAAAAATTGGCATTACTCGATCACCCGAGACCCCAAGGCTCTGACAAATATGCCTGAAGGCATCATACCGCGAGGTCATAACACGCCTCGCTTGGGTGAGTCAACTGTGTTATTGCCCTAATTAGGACACTACCAAACGCGCCCCGAGCATTTACACGGTTGTGAAACTATCGTCAGTCCTGAACTCCGGAAGCGACCAGATAGAGCGAACCATCGGGCAGCCGATACACGTGAGTATAGGGAGACCATCCTTCTATCCTTTTGATCAATTGGGGCTCTCCCTCGATCGCCTCCAGGACTTCCTCCCAATCTTCAACTTCAGCCTCCCCAATTCTGTGGTAGCTGAGATCTCGCTCATACACCTGGAGACATTGGATCATCGATTGCACCTCGCTTGATCATCGCCGTGGCCGCAATCCGCCCGCCACCCGCGCCGCATAATCTTTAGAAGAACGCGTTCTTTTTGCCAACCGGTCGGCGCTTCAGCAGCGCAATCAGAATGACCACCGCAGGTTTTCCGCCCCGTTCACCTTGAATCGCGCGTACTTCGGCGGTATCCGGCCGCCCTTGGTCCACTGCGCGGGAAGTGAGACTTCTTCGAGCACCGCGATATCGACCTTGCTGCCGTCCTCACGCGTGAAGGTCCGCGTGCCGGAGTACTGCACTATCGTCGGGAGAATCATGCCGGGCCCTTTGTAGCGAGTCTTGGTGGTGACGAGCACGGCGTCGGGTTTCTGAAGTTTGTTTCCGGCCCGAATCAGCAACTCCTTGTCGGACAGTTTGCGATCGATCCACGACTCGCTGATTACGTAGTAGTCCCCCTTCTTCGGCTGAAATTCAGGCGGCACCAGTTGTCCCGTTCCAAACCAGAAGCGAAGTTTGACGGAGCGATCCGCGCTCCAATCCGGCGCCCTCACGTCGGCGATCTGACTGTCATCGCCGAGGATGAAACTATGCCCGCGAAATGCGGACTCCACCAGCTGCGCGCTGGCGTAATTCGGTTTTGTTACTGGTTGAGCCTGGGCTGATGCGGCCGCAAAGCCGACCAACAGTGGCAGGATTGCGAGCCAAAGATGTTTTCCATGAAGCATGATTTCCACTCCCAAGACGATTTATCGTTCCACTTTGGTGGAGCATCGTACCAGCGTTTTATCCGATCTCTTCTTTGGTCGAACAGGCTTTGATGTATCTTGTCAATCCAAAAAATCCGTCGCGTTCAGAGTCAGCGACGACAGCCCTACAGCCGGCGTCGGCTACACGGAAACCAGCGCGCGGCGCTGCCGGAAAGATTTGCACGGACGCGTGTTGAGCACGTCCCCCGCTTCGATCCATCCGCGCCGCGCCTGATTTACGCCGTACTCCAGCAGGTCTATCTCGCGTGGCGAGTGCGCGTCGCTCGAGATGACGAGTTTGACGCCGGCCCGCTTGGCGGCCATGCACATGGTGTCCGTGAGATCGAGGCGTTCGGGCTGCGAGTCGATCTCCATCGCGCACCCTTCTTCGCGCGCCACGCGCAGGATCTCGCCCAAGTCGAAGCTGCTCGGCTCGCGATGGCCGATCAGGCGCCCGGTCGGATGCCCGATCGCATCGACGTTGCGATTGCGAATCGCCTTGATCAAACGGCGCGTCATGTCGCGCGGATTCTGATCGAGCTTGTAGTGCACCGATGCGACAACCCAGTCGAGTTCGGCGAGCGCGTTATCGGGCAGGTCGAGACTGCCGTCGTCGAGGATATCGACCTCGATGCCGCGCAGTATCGTGACGCCTTTGAGCTGCTTTCCGAGATTTTTAATCTCGCGCGCCTGCTCGCGGAGTCTTTTCGGATCGAGGCCGTGCGCCATCGCCAGACGCCGCGAATGGTCGGTGACCGCGAAATATTTAAGCCCGCTCTCGCGCTCCTTGCGCGCCATCTCCTCAATTGAACTGCGCCCGTCGGTGTATGTCGAATGGGTATGCAGATCGCCTCGCAGGTCGGCTCTGTCGATCAACGCAGGCAGCGTGCCGGAAGACGCCGCTTCGATCTCGCCGCGATCTTCCCGCATCTCGGGCGCGATCCATGGCAGCTTGAGCGCGCGATAAACCTGCTCCTCGGTCCTGCCGGCGACGATCGATTTGCCCCGGAACAGCCCGTACTCGTTGAGCAGAAGCCCCCGCTCTTGCGCGATGCGCCGCAGATGAATGTTGTGAGCTTTGGAGCCGGTGAAATATGTGAGCGCCGCGCCGAAGCTCGCGCGCGGCACCACCCGCAAGTCGACCTGCAGCCCGTCCTTGAGCACCACGGTGGTCTTGGTCTCGCCGCTGCCGGCCACGCGCGCCACGGCGGGAAAGCTCAGGAACTGCTTCGTCACCGGTTCGGGATGCGCGGCCGCCGCGACCACGTCGAGGTCGCCGATCGTCTCGCGCCTGCGGCGAAAACTGCCGGCTACCTCCAGTTCCTCAATCGCGCGGCATTTGCGCAGATGCTCAACCAGCGCCGCGGCGACGATCGCAGCCTCCGAGTACAGAATCCGTTTGCCCGAACCCGGCTCCTTGCGCGCGATGGCTTCGAGGATCTTCTCCGCCATCTTCGGGCCGAAGCCTTTGATGCTGTGCAGCTTGCCGGACTTCGCGTAACGTTCGAGGTCTTCCTTGCCGCGAATGTGCAGCAGGTCCATCAACAGCTTGATGCGCTTGGGACCCAGGCCCGGAATTTCCCGGAGCTCCAGCAGTTCGCGCGGAAACTTGTTCGCCAGCTCGCGACGGATTGGCAAGTCGCCGGTTTTGGTCAAAGTGGCGATCTTGCCGGCGAGGTCAGCGCCGATCCCGGGAATCTCGTCTATTTGCTCAAGCGTAAGCTCGGCGACCGCAACCGGCTGGTCATGGATCGCGCGCGCCGCGTTGCGATAGGCGCGCACGCGAAAGAAGTTCTCGCCGGAGAGCTCGAGCATGTCGGCGATCGCGTCGAGAACTTTCGCAATTTCATCGTTCTGCATGCGTCGAATGCGGGCGTTTAGCGCTGCGCCTGGGCGGATGGCCGCTCTGGCCGTGCGAGTTCCAGCAGGCGGATAACTTCGGCATCCGCCAACTGATGAAAATCACTGTAGAATTCGCCGATTCCGAAGAACGTCGGCGGCGTACTCAAGCATACGATTTCGTCCGCTTCGTCGCGGAGCGACGCGATGGTATCGGCGGGTCCGACCGGAACTGCGAGCACAACTTTCTTGGGCGCCTGTTGCCGGATTCCGCGCAGCGCGGCGCGTATCGATCCGCCGGTCGCGATTCCATCATCGACGACGATCACGGTGCGATTCTTGAGTTCGATGCGCGCACGTCCGGCGCGGTACAGGAGATTTCTCCGATCGATTTCCTTCAGTTGGTCGTGAATCTCGCGTTCAAGATAGGCGCGCGAAACTCGCAGCGCGCTCATCACTTCGCGATTGAGAATCGTCTCAGGATGATCGCCGTCCACCACCGCTCCGACGCCCAACTCCGGCTGCCCGGGCGCACCGAGCTTGCGAACGATTATTACGTCGAGCGGTGCGTTGAGCGCGCGCGCGACCTCGAAGGCGACCGGCACGCCGCCGCGCGGCACAGCCAAAACTACCGGCTGCTGATCTTTGTATTTCAGCAGGCGCGCGGCGAGTTTGCGGCCCGCGTCGACACGGTCAGCGAACACGATGTCCTCATCGTCGTCGGGACAATCGGCTGACGCCGCTTTCTCCGCCGCGTCCGCTGTCAGATATTTCGCAAACCAATCGCGCGCCAACCTCACAACTTCCTCGAGAGTTCCCGGCTCTTCGAACAGATGAGTCGCGCCTGGAACGATCGTCATCGCCTTCTCGCATCTGAGTCTTTCGAACGCCTCCTGGTTCATTTCGATAACCGGGCTATCGTCGCCGCCAACGATGAGAAGAGTGGGGGCCTTCACCCGATGAAGGCATTTCATCGCCAGGTCCGGGCGGCCTCCTCGCGAAACGACCGCCCTGATCGAGGGATCGCGTGCTGCGGCGGCCAGCGCGGCGGCGGCGCCGGTGCTCGCGCCGAAATATCCGATCGGATATTTCGCGAATTTCGCTTGCGAGCGGAGCCATCTGGTCGCATCGACGAGGCGATGGCCGAGAAAATCGATATCGAAAACATTCTCGCGATCGGCGGCCTCATCCTCGGTGAGAAGATCGAAGAGCAGGGTGCCGATGCCCGCTTTCTGCAGCGCCTTCGCGACATAAGTATTGCGCGGGCTCAGCCTGCTGCTGCCGCTTCCATGCGCGAAGAGCACGATACCTTTAGCGCCTTGGGGTACGGTCAGCGTGCCTTCGAGCAGGATCGAATCAGAGGGAATCCTTGCCTGCTCATCTGGATGTTGTCGCTCCATGGTTGTCTTCCTGTATGCGGCTACTCTTGAGCGGCGCGCAGATGGTTGATGACGCCATCGACGCCGAAGACGTACCAGGCGTCCGCTTCGGCCATCTCCGCCTGCCGGCGGTTGGGCGCCACGCCCTCGAGAGTCACCACCGAGTTGCGCGTGCTGACCTTGATCGAGTCGGCGCTGACCAGGCGATCCATTTCCAAAGCCATCGCGACCGTGGCGGTGATCTCGTCGTCGTTGTCGTCCTCGGAGGGCTTAACCTCGATCCCGTTTACGACGTCGCGAGTGCCCGGGACCCACCATGCGAGCAGTCCCGCGACACGCTTGTGCGACAGGCTTTCGACCTGGCCATTGAGCGTCACGACTCCGTCGGCGACTGCGATCTCGATATAGTTGCCTCGGTCGGCGGCAGCCTCGACGGCGGCTCTCGCGCGGCGCTCTTCGGCAGTTTGAATCCTGCAGCCAATGAAATCTCCTTCCTGCAGCATCGCAGCGCGCAGGTGATCCCGAATCGCGCCATCACCCATCGGTTGCGCCGGAGCGACGCGGAGCCTGTCGACGATTCCTCTCGAGCCACGAATCGAAGCCGCCAGTTCCAGCGCGATCTTCTTGGCGGCAAGACTTTCGGTTTCGCCCTGAAGGACAACGCTTCCGTCGGGTTCGCATTCGACAACAATCGGGTGCCGACGAAGGTCGACGCGCGGATCGCGTTGCAGAGCCGCATGAACCTCGCGCACGATTTCCGCTGATTCAGGCATTGAAACGCGCCTAGACCCCGGATGGATTGACCGTCTGATGCTGGCGCTGCGCCTCGACCCACAGCTTCTTCAGGTCCTTGGGAAGCTGGCTCATCACGTCCCACGCCTCGCCTTCCTGGCCTGTCGGGCTGCTGAGCAGCCTCTGCAATCCCGCGAAAACGGCCGATACCGCACGTTCCGCTTCCGCATCATCGCTGAGTCCGGCCATCCGGCGCACTTCCCATATGAACTGATCCCCGCTGACGCGATGGACCTTGCGATCGGGGTGCTCCAGAGACATCATCTTGAGGCGCTTGGGGAGTTGCGCGTTGACATGCAACGCTTCATTCGGCGTGATCCGATCGCGCAGTTCCTGGAAGACCGCGAAAGTCAGCCCCTCCGCGCGACGCAGGTCACATCCGATGCGCCCCATCACATCTTTGAAGAATGCCTGATCTTGCATGATGAATATCTCCCTTGAGTGCTCTTGTAATTCAGTAGAGCACGACACGTTTCCTCTACGCATTCTACCACCCGTGTCCGATTCGGGGGTGACCGCAGGATCGCTTTTGGGGCAACTGCCGCAGCAGGTGTTCCGTACGTGACGTTAAGGAGCGATCATTCGGAACCCTCGCTTGGATAATGGAGTAAAATAACGAATCGAGTCAGGCGGATGGTCCATTCAACGATTCCAATCACACACTTTAGTCAAGGGAAGTGCGAGAAGAAAAACAGCGGCACGCTCCGGCGCTTCCGGAGTGAGAGAAAGCCGGCATCGGAGAGAGTGGCAAGATGAGTGACGAATTAAAGACCGACCGGACCGACGGCCGCGAGATGCTTCGAGAATTGCTGACCCGGCTCCGAAACGAAGCCCAGCAGAGAATAAGACACCTCCGAAGAGATCAGGAGCAAGAGCAGGAGTTAGAGCCCGAGGACGAGATGGAGTCGGCGCGCACGACCGCAGAGGTCGAAACTCACGCCGGACTGATCGCGCGCGCGGAAGAGAAACTCAGGTACCTCGATGAGGCGTTCGCACGGCTTGACGCAGGCAAGTACGGCCGATGCCTCAAATGCGGCGGCGCAATTCCGATCGAGCGTCTGATGGCGATCCCCTTCGCATCGTACTGCGTCGACTGCCAGCAAGGGCTCCATCGCGCCAGAGGCGGCTGGGGTGAAGGAACCACCATTGCGCCGTTCGATCAACAATGGACCCTGCCCGAGGAAATGGAGGCCCCGACCGAACGCGAATATCAGGCCACCGATCCCGAGGAACAGTTGACAATCTATTCTCGTGAACCGCTCGCATCTGAGAAGCCCGGGAACCAAACGACGCCCCAGTCGCCGCAGAATAAACGGACGCCTCGGCGCAAGAGATAAGCACTTTATCCGGGCTACTAGCCCGAACGAATATGACCGCAACCCGTTTCCCCTCAGCCGTTCCTCGCCCTTGCACGCGCGCGGGGTCCATATGTGAGACAACAAAGCTGTTGCATCGCGGCGATGATTAACTATAGTTAAATACATGCCGGCTACGAACCAGAGCTGGGCTCCCGACGCGTACGCGCGCAACGCACGTTCGGTTGCGTTTTGCCGCCGACAAGCCGCGTGACTGATAGTCCGGGCGTTTGAGTTCCCCCGCGTCCGGCGGCAGTATCCCGTTCGCGATGAGTATCTTCCGCGAGTTGACCGAGGGCCTGCCGCGACAGGCCCCCGGCTCCCCCGAGACAACGCTGCGCGCGCTCGGCCTGGTCCGCGGGCTGCCGGCGCGTCCGCGAATTCTGGACGTCGGATGCGGTCCCGGCGCGCAGACTATAGAGCTTGCACGCGCCACCGGCGGCCGGATTGTGGCGGTCGATGTCCGCCAGCGATTCCTCGATGAACTGACCGAACGCGCCCGCGCGGCTGGAGTTATCCCGCAGGTGACGACGATCAACACTTCGATGTTCGATATGGATTTCGCCGACGCGTCGTTCGATCTGATCTGGTCGGAGGGCGCCATCTATATCGCGGGATTCGCCGCCGGCCTTGGCGCGTGGCGGCGGTTCCTCAAGCCCGGCGGATGGATCGCCGTCTCCGAACTGACGTGGTTGGCGCCCGATCCGCCCGCCGAAGCGGTTGCATTTTGGGCGCGAAGCTATCCCGGCATGGGATCGATCGAGCGCAACTGCCAGATTGTTGCGGAAGCGGGGTACGTGGACGCCGGCCGGTTCGTGTTTCCAGTGCAGGACTGGCACAACTACTACGGGCCGGGCGAGATGCGGGTTGCGGAGCTGAGGAAAAAGTACGCCGGCGATCGCGAGGTCCTCGCAACCCTCGACGAGGCGGATCGCGAGTACGATCTCTTCCGCGCGTATCACGGCGCCTACGGATACGTCTTTTACGTGATGCGCAAACCCGGCGCGTAGCCTCGCGGCGCCCGTCGTCGCGGGCCATCGGCCCAATTCGCGATCGCTTTCATTTATTGGCGATCTGGGTTACCTGTTGCGATACAAATCACCGGACCTCGCGAGGATCGAAATGGACTTTTCGCTGACCCCCAAAACCGAACAGTTGCGCAAGCGTGTCTCCGACTTCATGGACCAGTACGTCTTTCCCATCGAAAAGGAAGTTCAGCGCGAGATGGGCGAGAGTGGACATGCCGAGCCCCAATGCCTCAAGGATGTCCGCAAAAAAGCCAAGGCCGAGGGTCTTTGGAACCTCTTTCTGCCCGACGAAAAATTCGGCGCCGGTCTCAAGAATTACGAGTACGCTCCCCTGTGCGAGCTGATGGGCCGCAGCCCGATTGGCGCGCGCGCGTTCAACTGCATGGCGCCCGATACCGGCAACATGGAAATCCTGACCGAGTTCGGCACCCCCGAGCAGAAAAAGAAATGGCTCCAGCCGTGTCTCGACGGCGAGATGCGCACCTGCTTCTCGATGACCGAGCCGGATACTGCGGGATCCGATCCGACCCAGCTCAAGACCCGCGCCGTTCGCGACGGCGACGACTACGTGATCAATGGCCACAAGTGGTTCACGTCCAATGGGATTGGCTCGAGCTTCGCGATCGCGATGGTCGTGACGGACCCCGACGCGGCGCCGCATCGCCGCGCCAGCCAGATAATCGTTCCGACCGACACTCCCGGATTCAACCTGATTCGCCCCGTGCCGGTGATGGGCCACTCCGGCGGCGGCGGGCATTGCGAGATAATTTACAAGGACTGCCGCGTGCCGCTGACCAACGTACTCGGCGAGGAAGGCGGCGGCTTCGCAATCGCGCAGGCGCGGCTGGGCCCGGGACGCATCCACCACTGCATGCGAATCATCGGGGTCGCCGAACGAGGGCTCGAACTGATGTGCAAGCGGGCGAACACGCGCTTCACGCACGGCAGCTTCCTCGCCGACAAGGCCAACATCCAGGAGTGGATCGCCAACTCGCGAATCGAGATCGACTCATGCCGCCTGATGGTGATGCATGCGGCGTGGAAGATGGACACCGTGGGCAAGCGCGAAGCGCGCAACGAGATCTCGATGATTAAAGTGATGTGCGCGAACATGGTGATGATCGTGCTCGATCGCGCCATCCAGGTGTTCGGCGCGGCCGGCGTCAGCGACGACATCCCGATTGCGCGGATGTGGCGCGACAGCCGCTCGCTCCGAATCGCGGACGGCCCCGACGAAGTGCATCGCATGACCATCGCTCGCCGCGAACTGCGCAAGTACAAGTGAGCTCGCAAGTGATCCGGCAAGCGATCTGGATGGTCCCGCGTCGCGCACATGGCTGAAGCGGTGGAAATCGTCCCCGAATTTGGCGACGTCCGCGACGAGGAGCAACTCGACTGGGCAAAGCTCGCCGCCTACTTGCGCGGCAAGATTCCCGGCGCCGACGCGCCGCTGACCGTCCAGCAGTTTCGCGGCGGATCGTCGAATCTGACCTACCTGCTGCGCTTCGGCGACCGCGAATGGGTGATGCGCCGGCCGCCATTCGGGCCGCTGCCCGTGGGCGGGCATGACATGGGCCGGGAGTACAAGGTGCTTTCGCGGCTGTGGGAAGTCTTCAAGCCGGCGCCGCGCGCGATGCTCTACAGCGACGACGCGTCGATCGTCGGCGCGCCATTTTTCGTGATGGAACGGCGCACCGGGATCGTCATCAAAAATCGTGAGCCGCTGCCAGTGGAGCTCGGCGCCGATCCGGCGACGTTTCGCGCAATCTCAGAAGGATTTATCGATACGCTGGCCGATTTGCACGACGTCGATTACGCGGCGATTGGACTTGGCTCGCTGGGCAAGCCCGACGGATTCTTAAAGCGCCAGATCACCGGATGGATGGGGCGATGGGAGAAGGCCAAAACGCGCGAAGTGCCGCTGATGGAGAAGCTCGGCGCCTGGTTTCTCGACAACATGCCGGTGTCGCCGCCGCCGGTGCTCGTGCACAACGACTTCTACCTGCACAACATCATGCTCGGCGCCGTCAATCACGGCGAGGTAGTCGGAGTATTCGACTGGGAAATGTCCACCATCGGCGATCCGCTGGTCGATCTCGGCATCGCGATTGGCTATTGGCGCGAGAAGAGCGACCCGGTGGAACTGCTGGTGACCTCCCACGGCGAGCCGCATACGCTGCGGCCCGGCTTCATGAGCCGCGACGAACTGGTGCATCGCTATTCGAGCCGCACCGGCCGCGACGTGAGCGGCATCCCGTTTTACTGGGCGTGGGCGCATTGGAAGACTGCGACCGTCGTCGAGCAAATCTACGTGCGCTACGTGCGCGGGCAGACCACCGATCCGCGCTTTGCGCTGATGGGTCCGATGGCGCCGGCGCTGGCGCTCGCCGCGGCGCAGGTCGCCTCCCGCCTCGGCTTCCAGGGGTAGCGCGCACGCGCTCTCAGAGCCGCCGGGCAGTCGATGGCACTCACGGCGCTTGATGCCGTCCATTGGATGCTTCACATACACTGAAGCTTCGACCGAAATCCGAGAATCGAGCGCGAGGTCCATCCCCGCAAGCGAGCTGCGTGACGCGCGGCTGCTGCGGTCCTCTTTTCAGCCGGCGGCAACTCGGGTCTGCGCTACGCCGCCCGTCGCGGCGTTGGCATCGAGATATAGGAAGCTACGTCTTTTCTGCTCGCGCCCATTCGCAGAAGGGATCGCACCATCAGATCGATGCTGACCGAAGGATCGGCAGCTTCCATTTTCGCCACTCGCGACTGGCTGGAACCCAACAAGCGGCCTAGCTGCGCCTGAGTCATCCGGCGCCGGCTTCTTTGCTTTCTTACCGCGCTTGCCAGGCCGAGCTTAACCTCAACCAGAGCAGCTTCCTCGTCGCTGAGCCCGAGGAAATCGGTGGTGCTCCCGACCACCCATCCCGCGCTTTCCAATCGCTGTCTTTTACGCTTCTCCATCGCTCATTGCCTACCCGGCCAGTTCGTCGTACCGCCGCAACCGTGACCTGCATCGGTCGATCACTTCACGCGGCGTTCGGCGAGTTTTCTTGCTGAGCACGTCAACTATCACGATGGCGTCTGGATCGGTTCGATACACTATCCGCCACGTATCGTATCGGTCGACGACCCTCAGTTCGTGACACCGGGCTCCTATCGCAACCATCGGCCGCGAATGTGGTAAGGAAAGATTCTCGCCCTGTTGCAAACGCCGCAGCAGCACCCCTGTCTCGATTCGGCCTTCTCTGGAAAATGGCGGTGTCTTGATCTCGCCGTGCAGCCAGACCAAGGGTTTGTCTCCGGCCTTGGTCACCGACTGCATCTTATGTCAGATTCGACATCTAGGGCAAGCGCGGAATTCTGGCTGGGATTGCAGAGCGACTACGAACTCGAAAAAGCCAAAGACGAGCTGGCGGCGAGGATCGAGCGCGAGGTCCATCCCCGCAAGCGAGCGGCGGGACGCGCTCCTGCCGCGGTCCCCTTTTCAGCCAGCGGCAACTAGGCTATCCAAGGTACAAGGCGGGTAATAATTGCCCCGGCCCGGAGGTCTCCCAGTCTTGCACGCCATCACCTACGAAGCCCCAACCACGCTCGATCAGGCGGTCAGCATCCTCAAAACCCACGGTGAAAACGCCCGCCCGTTCTGCGGCGGCACCGATATCATCATCCAGTTGCGCGCCGGAGTCCGCCGCACCGAGCATCTGGTTGATGTCAAGAAAATCAAGGAGCTGCAAACTCTCTCCTTCGATGCGAAGAAGGGACTGCGGCTCGGCGCGGCCGTGCCTTGCATCGAGATTAGCGAGAGCGACGTGATGCGGCGTCATTACCCCGGCTTGACCGAGGCGGCTCATCTCATCGGCTCGCTGCAGATTCAGAACCGCGCCTCGGTGGGCGGCAATCTGTGCAATGGATCGCCGGCCGCGGACACTACGCCTGCCCTCATGGCGCTCGGCGCGCGCGCCCGAATCGTCGGCCCGAATGGCGAGCGCGAAGTGCCGGTTGAGGCTTTCGTCGTATCGCCCGGACGCACCGTGCTCAAGCCCGGCGAGTTGCTGGTCGAATTGCTGGTTCCGGCGCCCGCGCCGCATTCGAGCGACGCGTATCTTCGTTTCATCCCGCGCAACGAGATGGATATCGCAGTCGTCGGCGTGGGAGCGGCGCTTACGCTCGACGGCGACAAGGTGAAGGCGGCGCGGATCGCACTTGGCGCCGTTGCGCCGACTCCGATCCTTGCAAGCAAGGCCGCCGACGCGCTCATCGGGATGAAACTCGACGCCGCGGCCCTCGAGGCCGCCGGACGTGCGGCGAGCGAGGCCTGTTCGCCGATCGACGACATGCGCGGGACGGCGGAATTTCGACTCCACATCGCCGCGGTGCTCACGCGGCGGGTGCTCTCAATCGCCGCCGAACGCGCGAAAAAGAACTGAATCACAGCCACGAACAAACGGCATATAGAACAATGTCCAAAAAGACACTGGTAGAAGCGACGATTAACGGCGAAACGGTCGAGTTCCTGTGCGAGCCGCGCCAAAGCCTGCTCGAAACGCTGCGCGACGTGCTCGAGCTCACCGGCTCCAAGGAAGGATGCCTGACCGGCGATTGCGGCGCTTGCACCGTGCTGGTCGACGGCCGCCCGGTCTGCTCGTGCCTGATGCTCGGCGTCGAAGCTCAAGGCAAGAACATCGTGACCGTCGAAGGACTCGCCATCAACGGCGTGCTTCACGTTTTGCAGAACAAGTTTCTCGAGCACGCGGCCTTGCAGTGCGGCATCTGCACGCCCGGATTCCTGATTTCGGCGAAGTCGCTGCTCGATCGCAATCCGAAACCGACCGAGCACGAAGTTCGCTACGCGCTGGCCGGGAATCTGTGCCGATGCACCGGTTATGACAAGATTGTGAAAGCGGTGCTCGACGCGGCTGCGGATATTCGCTCGCAGGGCGAAGGCAAAGCGGCCGCACGATGAGAGCATCGCGGTACTGACAGGACTACCGAGACGACCGGCGATCCGAGAGGTAAGGCCATGGCGGAATCAACCACGACACGCGATTTCAAAGTCATCGGCACGCGTCCGATTCGGCCCGACGGCGTTGACAAAGTGACGGGCCGCGCCAAGTTCGGCGCCGACTACGCATTCCCCGGGATGCTGCACGGCAAAGTGCTGCGCAGCCCGCACGCCCACGCGATTATCAAATCGATCAAAATCGACAAGGCGCTCAAGCTCCCCGGCGTCAAGGCCATCGTTACCTCGAAGGATCTCCCGGCGGCGGAGAACAAGCTCGAGCAGTCCGGCGAGATGACGGTCAATCCGATGCACCTGTCGATGAACATCCTCGCGCACGACAAGGTCCTGTATGACGGCCATGCGATCGCCGCCGTCGCCGCGACCAGCCCGCATATCGCCGAGGAAGCGCTCCGCCTGATCGAAGTCGAATACGAAGTGCTGCCGCCCGTGATGACCGTCGATGCCGCCACCAAGCCGGGCGCCCCGATTCTGCTCAAGGATCTGCGCAACAACGAGGAAGGCGACAAGCCGACCAACGTCGCGCAGCACTACCAGTTCAAACGCGGCGACATCGCCGCCGGATTCAAGGCGGCGGACTATGTGATCGAGCGCGAATTCAACACCGCGATGGTGCACCAGGGATACATCGAGCCTCACAACGCCGTCGGCATCTACAACTCCGACGGACAGGCAACGATTTACTGCTCGACCCAGGGCGCCTTCGACGTGCGCTCGCTGAGCGCACAGGTGTTGGGGATGCCGGTCGGCAAAATCAAAGTCGTGCCGGCCGAAATCGGCGGCGGCTTCGGCGGCAAGACCACCATCTACCTCGAGCCGCTCTCGGTGCTGCTGTCGAAGAAGACCGGCGCCCCCGTCAAGCTCGTCATGTCGCGCTCGGAAGTGCTCCGCGCGAGCGGACCGACCCCGGGCTCGAAAATCAAAGTGAAGATGGGCGCGACCAAGGACGGCAAGCTCGTCGCCGCCGAAATCTGGATGGCATACCAGGCGGGCGCGTTCCCGGGCTCGCCGGTGGCGGCCGGCGCGCTGTGCATCATCGCTCCCTACACCATCGAGAATTTTCTAATCGACGCGTACGACGTGGTGGTCAATCGGCCCAAGACCGCGGCCTATCGGGCGCCGGGCACAACCCAGGCCGCGTTCGCGTCCGAGACTGTGATCGACGAACTGGCCGAGAAGTGCGGAATCGATCCGATCGACTTCCGAATCAAGAACGGGGTCAAAGAAGGCGCGCCGCAGGTCCTCGGCCCTCCGTTCAAGCGCATCGGATTTATCCAGACCTGCGAAGCGATCAAGAACAGCGAGCATTACAAGTCGAAACTGACCGGCAAGTTTCGCGGACGCGGCGTCGCGTCGGGATTCTGGTTCAACGCCGGGATGCAGTCGTCGGCAACGGTGAATATCCACACCGACGGAACCGCCAGCGTCGTGACGGGCTCGCCGGATATCGGCGGCTCGCGCGCGTCGATGGCGATGATCACCGCGGAAGTGCTCGGACTGCCGGTGACCGACGTGCGGCCGATCACCGCCGACACCGATTCGATCGGTCATACCGACGTGACCGCCGGAAGCCGCGTCACTTTCGCAACCGGGATGGCGGTGTACGAGGCGGCCAAGGACGCCGAGCGCCAGTTGATCGAGCGCGCCGCCAAGGTCTGGGAGAAAAAGCCCGACGAAGTCGAATTCCGCGGCGGGATGCTCCATGCGAAAGGCAACGGCGTGCCGCCGATGTCGATCAAGCAGCTCGCACCGCGCTTCGCCCGCACGGGCGGACCGATCACCGGTCGCGCCAGCGTGAATGCGCGCGGCGTGGGGCCTGGATTTGCCACCACCGTCGTCGACGTCGAGGTCGATCCCGACACCGGCAAGGTGCAACTGCTGCGATGCACAGTCGCGCAAGACGCCGGCAAGGCGATTCATCCGAGCTACGTCGAAGGACAAATGCAGGGCGGAACTGCGCAGGGAATCGGGTGGGCGCTCAACGAGGAATACTTCTACGACGACAACGGCACGCTGCGTAACTCCGGATTCCTCGACTACCGGATACCGACCTGCCTCGACTTGCCCATGATCGAAACGATCATCGTCGAGGAAGCTAACCCCGGCCATCCGCTGGGCGTGCGCGGCGTCGGCGAGGTGTCGATCGTGCCGCCGGTAGCAGCGGTCGCCAATGCGATCTATCGCGCGGTAGGCGTCAGGATGACGCAGACGCCGATGTCGCCGCCCAAGTTGCTCAAGGCGATCCTGAAGCATCGCGGCGCCACGCAGCATTCCGCAGCGGCGGATTGATCACGAGTGATCGAAAGGGGCGGGCGAAGTCGCCCCCCTTCTTTTTCTGCAATGCCAACCGTTGTGATTCCCGCACTGCTACGCAAATTCACCGGCGGCGTCGAGCGAGTCGAGGTGCCGGGAAAATCGATTCGCGAACTGGTTCAGCGCCTCGGCGAGCGTTTCCCGGGTATCGACCGCCAACTGCTCCAGGATGGAGACATCCGGCCGTCAATCGCGGTGTCAATCGACGGTGAAATAGCCACCGGCGGCGTGCTCGATACCGTTGGCGAGAACAGCGAAGTGCATTTCATTCCCGCGCTTGGCGGAGGCGAAGTCTGAGCGCCAAGAGAGCGCGGGCGAAAGCCGCTGTTTCTCCGCGGATAGCGGGTTCGTCGGGATCCCGGCCGTTATTGCAACATACCCGCACTTGCGTACAATACGCTTGCTAGCCGGGGTTTGCCCCCCTTTTCCCGGTTGGCTGCGGGCCGGGCGGAGCAATCTGCCTGGCCCTAATTTTTTTGCCCAGAATAATTCCCTGACCGCCTCGCTGGATAACTCCCTTTCAAGCCGCCGGCCGCCTGGCGCGGGGAGTTAAATCACTCGTTAGGAACTAGCGTTGACAAGTCGACAACGACCAGTACTTAATTGAGCATCGCACCGGGGAAGCGGGCCTATTGCTCGACCGAAGCGTTGCGCATATTGAACGATCCCAGGAAAAGCCGGTATACACAAAGGCTAGAGATGGAGGAGACCAAGATGATGATTAGAGGACAACGCGCTTCAGGCATTGAAGGGGGACGGAAGTCTGCGTTGAATACGGCAAGCTCGCGCCTGTGCTGGCGCCTGCGAGCGATGCTTGCCGGGCTTTCCATTCTCGTTCTGGCGCCCGGTGCCTCGCTGGCAAAGGACTACTGTATCAGCTTCACGGCTTTTCCGGGCAGCGAGATTGTGGGAAGGGGATTCACAGTCCCCGGCAAAGGCCAATGCAAGCCGTTTACCGGCTTTTTCTTGCCGGGCGAAAATGATGCAGCCGCAGGCACGGGATGTACCTCTACGGACGGTTCGAATCTCTCCTTTACGATAACCACCTCAGCTCCCGAGAGCGGAGGGGCTGCCTTTATCGATTCAATCAGTTTGTCACTTCCGGCGCACTCTGGCGAATGCAGCCAAACAAATCTCAGCAGCAGTAGTATTTCTTTTGCCAGTTTTGCCGTGACCGGGAAACCCTGCTCGAAGGTAGCTATTCCGGCTGCCGACTCCGAAGCGGTTCCGCAACCGGGAGGCCCGCACAGCCTGGTGCGCTGAGGCTAACAAGGGTGCGGCTTCTGCCCGTCGCTGTATCGTCATCCGCAGATCGGGTTTGGAGTGCGAAGTCAGTATGAAGCGACGGGAGGGGATCTTTATCCCTTCCCGCTGCCGTGAGATTCGTTCAACCGGGCAGGACCTCGGCGCAGACCGCCGATGAAACGAGATCCGCGGTTATAACCCCCGCCATGTGCCTGCCGCCCGCGCGTTAGACGCTCGCAACCGCCGGGAATGACGTGTCTGTTCGGCTACCGCTTGCGCGGCCGGAAGACCAGGACCGAGCACGGCGCGTTGCGCACCAGCTTCTCGGTGACGCTGCCGATCAGAATATACTCGCCGCCGGTCCGTCCATGCGTAGCAATCACGATCAGGTCAATCGCCTGCTCTTTGGCGTATTTGACGAGTTCCTGAACCGGAGGTCCGACCACGGCAAACGTCAAGACCTTCTTTGAATCGCCGAACTCGTCCTTCTTGATGCGCGCGAGTTCCTCTTCCGCCTGCTCGAGCATCGCGGATTCCCGCGCCAGCTCGCGGTTCTGCTCGATGGTGGACGGGATGAAACTTTGCTGCGGCGCGATGACGTGCATCAGGTGAACTTCTTCGGCGCCGAGGTCTTTCGCCAGTTCCATCGCGCCGCGCATCGCTTCCATCGAGTAAACGGAGAAGTCGATTGGCGCGAGAACCTTCTTAATATTCTGAATCATAACAGCCTCCCGAGTACCAAGGTCTCTGGAATTACCACGGCCTTCGCCGCCGGTGCAAACCCGCGCCGGTCTGTGCCATTATCCCGACAGATCGCCGCTGAATAAAAAGGATTGCCTATGAAGGGTACTGTCTTCCACGGACCCCACGATGTGCGCGTCGAGCGGGTCGATGATCCCGCGCTCAAGACGCCCACCGACGCGCTGGTGCGAATCACACGCGCGGGAATTTGCGGCTCCGACCTGCATTTCTATGAAGGCGCTTTGCCCATCGTGCCCGGCTTCGTGCTCGGCCATGAGGGCGTCGGCGTGATCGAGGAAGTGGGCGCCGGTGTCGAACGGCTGACGAAGGGGGATCGGGTCGTCGTGTCGGGGGTGGTTGCCTGCGGCCGATGCTACTTCTGCCGGCGCGGACAGCCGTCGCAATGCGCGGAAAGCGGATCCGCCATATTCGGCTACGGAGCGAATTCCGCGGGCAAGCTCGGATGGCTGGGAGGCGAGCAATCCGAGGCAGTGCGGGTGCCGATGGCGGATTACACGTGCTTTCCGCTGCCCGACGCGATCGACGATGACGCCGCGGTGTTTCTCGCCGATATCCTGCCGACGGCTTTTTTCGGCGCGGTCAACGGCAATATCCGGCCGGGCGACACGGTGGCGATTTTCGGATGCGGCCCGGTGGGATTGTGCGCCGTGATGTGTGCAAAGCTGTTCGGCCCCGCCGAAGTGATCGCCGTCGATAGCATCCCGTACCGGCTTGAGGCGGCGCGCAAGCTCGGTGCGTTTGCGGTAAGCGTGGAACAAGCACACGAGATAATTCTGGAGCGCACTGAAAAACGCGGCGCCGACGTGACTATCGAGGCGGTCGGCAACGAAAGCGCGCTGACGGCCGCGATAATGGCGGCGCGCGGCGGCGGAACAATTTCGGTAATCGGCGTGTTCGGCGCGCCTTCTTTCAATTTCCCGATCGGCTATGCGTTCATGCGCGATCTCACGTTTCGGATCGGCCTTGCGAACATCAACGCGCACATACCGGAACTCGCGCGCCTGATGGAACGCGGCACGATCAACCCGCGCCCGCTGGTAAGCCACGTGATGCCGCTGGACGACGCAGCCAGGGGCTACGAAATTTTCAGCGCCCGCAAAGACAACGTGATGAAGGTATTGCTGAAGCCCTGACCCGCCCCGCGCCGGCATCCAGTTCAATCGGCATTCGCACCATTGCCTGTCCCGCCGTAGTTACCGGTTAAAGGAAAGCCCGTCCCCTACAGCCGGGCGTTTGTCTGCCGTTCTATTTTTTCTTCTTGGCCTTGCCGGTTCCCGACAGCGAAACGGACTGCGGCGAGTCGATCACATTGTCAACAATCTTCAGGCTTCCAGTCTGCCGCGTCGTGTCCGTCGGCGTGAAGGTCACTGATACCTTGCAACTCTTGCCGGGCTCGAGCGTTTTTTCGCATCCCGACTTGACCGCGAACACCGGCGGCGATGCGCTCTCGCTCTCGATGCTCACCGCCAACCCTTTTTTCTTCTTACCCGCGTTCGTGATCGTGACCGTCTTGGGCGCGCTGGTAGTTCCGACTGTCACCGTTTTTCCGAATGCGATCGAACTGGGACTGAACGTCAGCTTCTCCGAGATCGGAGTCGGCGTCGCAGTCGGGGTTTGAGTCGCGGTGGCGGTTGCCGTCGCTGTTGCGGTCGGCGTGGCTGTAGCTGTCGCGGTCGCCGTTGGCGTGGGCGACGGATTGGCTAGTGGCTGGTTGTACTCTAGTGCCCGGTTGTTCTCGGTATCCGCCACGTACAGGTTGCCTGCGCCGTCCAGCGCGACTCCTTCTGGAGAGCAAAGGTCAATAGCGGTGGAGTTGCCGCCGCTGGTGTCGTGATTGCAACCAGCCGTCGTGAAGCTCCCGTCCTGGCCAAAGACCGTATTGGCGGTGGTGTTGGTCAGCGGGGTGTTGTACTCCAGCACCCGGCTGTTGCCTTGATCGGCCACCCAGAGGTTACCCGAGCCGTCCACCGCGACCCCCACTGGATAGCACAGGCTGTTGTCGCTGACTTTATTGCAACCAGCCGTCGTGAAGCTCCCGTCCTGGCCAAAGACCCCATCGGCGGTGGTGTTGGTCAGCGGGGTGTTGTACTCCAGCACCCGGCTGTTGTTGCTATCCACCACGTAGAGGTGACCCGAGCCGTCCACCGCGACCCCCACTGGATCGCACAGGCTGTTGGCGCTGACCCCGCCGTTATTGCAATCAGGCGTCGTGAAGCTTCCGTCCTGCCCCAACACCTCGTTGGCCGCGCCGCCCACACACGGAAATACTCCCTTGCAGGCCGCAAACGGATTCGTGTACTCCAGCACCCGGTTGTTGTTCGTGTCCGCCACGTAGAGGTTGCCCGAGCCGTCCACCGCGACTCCCGCTGGAGCGCACAGGCTGCCAGCGCTGACGGCGCCGCTGGCCCCGTTGCAGAAAGAGGTGAGGAAATCGGGCTGTCCAATCACCAGGTCGGCCGCCTGACCGTTGGTGAACGAGGCGGCGTCTCTCCAGCCCAGCACCCGGTCGTTATCCTGATCGGCGACGTAAATGTGATTTGGCGTGGCGCTGGAATCGATCGCTACCGCGAAAGGTTCGTACAGCCCTTGAGCGTTCACGTGGACGCCATTGTGCGTGAAGTCCACCTGTCCCAGCACCCGGTCGGCGGTAGTGCCGCTCGCAAGCACAATCGCCACATACAATGCGACCGGCAGCATCACGGCCGCAATCCCGAACGTCCGACGGTGCCATCCCGTGGCGCGCACAACTTGGAACTTCATCACTCGGTCCTCCCGAGTTGGAACTGGCAGTTAAACCGGGACTCCCGTTGAGTCTCCGATGCCAGATCCCCAATAGACCCGACGCCCTCCCTGCGCAAGGTGCCGTTGGCACGGGAGGCCAGTATGGCGCGCCCGCGGCAGTGGCCGCGCCCGCCAACGGCGGGCGGCCTTAATACTGGGTGCAGGGCTCAGCCCTGCCTACTTCTTGGCGGCCTTGCCGGTTCCCGATAACGGCACGGACTGTGGCGAGCCGATCACGTTGTCATAAATCTTCAGGCTTCCAGTCTGCCGCGTCGTGTTCGCCGGCGTGAAGGTCACCGATACCTTGCAACTCTTGCCGGGCTCGAGCGTTTTTTCGCATTCCGACTTGACCGCGAACGGCGGCGATGCGCTCTCGCTCTCGATACTCACTGCCAGACCTGTTTTCTTCGTACCCGCGTTCTTGATCGTGACCGTCTTGGGCGCGCTGGTAGTTCCGACTACCACCGTTTTCCCGAATGCCAGCGAACTGGGACTGAACGTCAGCTTCTCCGAGATCGGAGTCGGCGTCGCAGTCGGCGTCGCAGTTGCGGTGGAGGTTGCCGTCGCTGTTGCGGTCGGCGTGGCCGTTGAAGTTGCGGTCGGCGTCGCAGTTCTCGACGGCGTCGCAGTCCCGGTTGGCGTGGCCGTCTTGGTTGCCGTCGCGGTCGCGGTCGGCGTTGACGGGTTCGCCGGACTGAGCTCGGTCACGAAGGCATTAGAGAGGCCGTTGGCGGCGGCATTGTTAACGCTCTGGAAGGCGCTGAGGATGGGAAAGTCAGTCGAGTACGCCTGTCCCGTGACATAGGCGTTGCCTGTGACGGAATCGACCGCGATGCCATAGCCCTCGTCGCTGGTGGTGCCGCCGAGGTAGGTCGAATAGATCAGTGACCCCACTCCCGACACTGAGGGGTTGAGTTTGGCCACGAAGGCGGCATCGCAGCCCGAGGGGCCGGATGCAGAGGGGCAAGTACTCTGGAAGGCGTTCAGGATGGGGAAGTCGGTGGAGTACGTATATCCCGTGACATAGGCGTTGCCTGTGGAATCGACCGCGATGCCGGCGCCTGAGTCGCCGCCACTGCTGCTTCCGCTGCCGCCCAAGTAGGTCGAATAGAGGATCGACGCCGCTCCCGACGCCGCCGGATTGAGCTTGGCTGCGAACGCCGTAGGCTCACCATTGCTGGCGGCATTGTTAACGCTCTGGTAGGCGTTCTTGGTGGGAAAGTCGGTGGAGTACGCCTGTCCCGTGACATAGGCGTTGGCTTCGGAATCGACTGCGATGCCGGAGCCAGAGTCGCCGCCCAAGTAGCTGCCGCCGCTGCCGCCGAGGTAGGTCGAATAGAGCACCGATGCCGTTCCCGACTGCGTCGGGTCCAACTTCGTTACGAAAGCATTGCTTGTTCCAATATGTGCATAGTCAACAGTGATTGCTGTTCCATAATCGGGAGGGCTGGAAAAAGATAAAGAAACTACGCCGCCGGAGTAATGAATACTACCCGTGAGGTGACTTCCGTTGATTGCTCCATCGCCATTATCCGTTCCCAAATAAGTAGTGCCGGCAATTGTATAATTAACCGTCACTGTTCCGGGGCCCACTGGAGGGGCTTTCAATGTCGTTGCGAAAATCTCAGTGCTTCCATCGCCCGTCCATCCGGCGGGTTGAAAGGAGGAAATTAAAACGCTCCCCATCGTGCTCTGGAAGGCGTTCAGGACGGGGAAGTCGGTCGAGTACGTAACTCCCGTGACATAGGCCTTGCCTGTGGAATCGACCGCGATGCTGATGCCTTTGTCGCCGAAGCCGTACTCGCCGCCGCTGCCGCCGAGGTAGGTCGAATAGAGGATCGACGCCACTCCCGACGCTGAGGGGTTGAGTTCGGCCACGAAGGCGGCAGCGCAGCGCTTGGATGCGGAGGGGCAAGTGCTCTGAAAGGCGTTCAGGGTGGGGAAGTCGGTCGAGTACGTATATCCCGTGACATAGGCGTTGCCTGCGGAATCGACCGCGATGCCAGCGCCTACGTCGCCGCCGCTGCCGCCGAGATAGGTCGAATAGAGGATCGACGCCGGTCCCACCGCCGCCGGATTGAGCTCGGCTACGAAAGCGCATTCCCCTGATGAGCAAGTGTCCTGGAAGGCGTTCTTGGTGGGGAAGTCGGTCGAGGACGTATATCCCGTGACATAGGCGTTGCCTGTTACGGAATCGACCGCGATGCCGTAGCCACTCTCGCCGCCGCTACCACCAAAGTAGGTCGAATAGAGCAATGACGCCGCCCCCGATGCCGACGGATTGAACTTGGTCACAAAGGCAGCCGTCCCGCCGCTGGAGCAGGATGAGCAACTGTCATGGAAAGCGTTCAGGGTCGGGAAGTCAGTCGAAGACGTCGTCCCCGTGACATAGGCGTTGCCTGCGGAATCGACCGCGATGCCGGATCCTTGGTCGCCCGTGCCAACGCTGTAGCCGCTGCCGCCGAGGTAGGTCGAATAGAGCAGCACCGGATCGATCACAATCGGCTTGCTCCGGTCGTAGCCCGCCACCCTAAAGCCCGCCTCATGCGCGCCGCGCAGCTTCCATCCGCCCGCGATCGTCCGCCGCCCGCCGCCGTTCTCCTGGTAGATCGCCGGCGCATGCTCGATGAGCTTGCTCTCGCCGACGCTGACGATCAGATCGCCCCGCTCATTCAGGGCCAGTTTGCCTGCACCGCTGAAGCCGAGCCGGATCGCATTCGGGTCGGCGCCCGGCGCAAGGCGGAAATCGTACTCAAGCTGGGCCTGCGCGCTGCCGTGATAGATCAGGTCGATTCCGGGATAGACATTCTTGAGTTCGACTTTGGCGTAATTGGGAACATCGGTATGCCATTTCTTCGGGTCGTTGCCGATGAAATAGTTGCTCCGCCCCGCCATCCGATCGATACCCTCGATTTGCGCCGCGCGCGCCGCCCCCTTGAGCGCAATTCGCACCACGGCGGACCGGCCAGCTTTATCTTTTTTCGCGTCATTCCCGCGCGTGGCTGCCGCGCGAGAAATCCCTGATCCGGGTTCTCTCGACTTCGCTCGGGACGGCGGAAAAGAATTAGGGCGAGAGTTCTTTGAGGGCGAGCGCATCGACAGCACCGCCTCGGACGCAGTCAGGAACAGCGTGTAGCCCGGTCCGCGCGAGAGAAACCTGACCTGCCCATCGCTCTGGCCGAGGTTCGGCTCAAAGCTCATCGGCAGCTTCGCAAAATTGATGCGCGGGGAATGATTGGCCGCGGCGATTACCCGCGATGATGGTTGCTTGGCAGGATCGCTCGCGCGTGGGGATTGCGACGATGCGAGGGTCCGTGGCACGCGCATTGCGACAACCGTGGCGACCGCGGATGCGGCGATGCACGCGATTGCAATCGTACCGATGTGGACTTTCCCGCCAGGGTGTTTCATCGCTCTTTCCTCTCTGCTTAGAGCAGGCTGCCCAGAAGTCTCGCGTCACGCCAAGTCACGCGTCCCTATAACCGAATAACCGAAACAACACAATAAACCGGAATTTCCTTTTGAGTCCCCGATACGCTCCGCCATAGACCCGACGGCCTCCCTGTACAAGGTTCCGGGCCGGTTTTGGTCAAACGGCCTTTCCAGCGGCGGCGCGAGCAGATGGGAAAACCGGTTTCGCGTCTGGCGGACCGCGGCAGCATACGGTTGAATAACAATGAGGGTGTCAGAAATGGAAGAAGAGATAATCAAAGTTCGAGTCGAGGGTGAGATCGCATATATCGCGCTCAACCGTCCCGAGAAGCGCAACGCGATTAACCAGGCAATGCTCCGCGCGATTCCAGAGGCGATCGACGAGGTCGATCGTCCCGAGGTTCGCGCGATTATCATTTACGGCGAGGGCCAGGCGTTCTCGGCGGGCATCGATTTCACCTCGCTCGCCAACGACACCGGCGCGCAGGGCGGCCACGGCGGCGGCCCCGACATGCCGCGCTTTCGGCGCTTTGTGGCGGAGTCGCAGGCATCGCTGAATCGGCTCGAGAGTATCGAGAAGCCGGTGATCGGCGCGCTGCATGGCTTCGTCGGCGGACTCGGGCTCGAACTGGCGCTCGCGTGCGATGCCAGGGTGGCGGCTGCCGGCGCGCGGCTTGGGATGCCGGAAGTGCGCATCGGCCTGGTGCCCGACGTGGGCGGCACCACGCGGCTTACGCGGACGGTCGGTTACGCGCGCTCGAAAGAGCTGATCATGACGGCGCGGATGATCGAGGCGTCGGAGGCGGAACGGATTGGGCTGGTGAACCGCGTCGTCGCCGAAGGTGCGCATATCGCGGCGGCCGAAGAGCTTGCGCGCGAGATGGCGCGCAACGCGCCAATCGCGGTCGGGCTGGCGAAGCGGATCATCGACAAAGGCCACGGCCTGGACAAGATGACATTTCAGGAACTCGAGGTGCTGGCGCAGAGCTCGCTGATCGGCACCGAAGATTTTCGCGAGGGCGCGGCAGCGCTGGCGCAGCGGCGCGAGCCGCGCTTCAAGGGGCGTTGAGGCGAATCTCGAAGCCCTCCTCGAAGGTATCGCCGGGCGCGAGTTCGCGCATTCCGGCCGCGATGCCACGGGCCGCGAGATTGAACGCATCGGGCGCGCAGGTGTACGGCTCGAGCGCGACCACGGGGCTGTCCGCGGGAGCATAGACGACGAAGTCGCCGAACGCGGGACCGGCGCGAATCTCGAGCGCGATATTCAGCGACGGATCGATGAGCCGCGCGCGCGGCGCGGACGGATCTTTCGTCGCGGTTCGCTCCGCGATCGGCGCCATGCGGAAGGCGTCGTCGTAAGTATCAGCTCCAAGAGGAAGTGGCGCGCGAAGGTCGTACTTGCCTGCCAACGGCTCGGCGTCACCGGTGGGTATGAGGCGCGCGTCGAGCGGCCATCGAGCGTTGGCGTCGAGCTGAATCAGCATCGCATCGCGCAAGCCTGCGGGATTGAGAGGGGCGTGAAAGTAAGGATGCGCGCCGAATCCGAACGGCATCACCGAGCGGCCGGTGTTGGTAATGCGGGCCTTCAATCTCAGTCCATTACCAACTTCGTAGTCTATCTCGAGCACGAACGGCCACGGCCAGATCGAATTTAAATCCGAATAGTCCGACGAATCGAGAATCGCCGTGACGAAAGACGGTTCGCGCCGCGTCACGCGAAAGGCGCGTTCGCACGCAAAGCCATGAATCGCGTGCCCGCGTGCGGGCTCATTCACCGGCAGCCGGTATTCGCGGCCCTTGAACGTGAAGCATGCGCGGGAGACGCGGCCCGGCCACGGAAAGAGAATCGGAATGCCGCCGCGATGCGGATGCTCGCGCCATGCGTCGGGATGGGCAGGGCCCGCGATGACCTCGAGCGTGCCGGCGCGGTAGCCCAGGCATTGGCATCCGGCGCCGGGCACAATCACGGCGCGCTCGCTATCCGCTTCAAGCGTTATGAGTTCCACGGTGATGGTTCAATCCGAGGAGAGTTTTTTTTGCAGCCGCAAGGGTTCGGCCCGAGAATCAGGCGTCCCCTCAAGTGGGTCCAGTACATTTTGCGGCGCGACGGGAAGGCGACCCCAATCGCGCGCTATTTTGAAATGCCGGAACTACTGGCTAGTGGTCGCGTCCGCCGCGGCGTTCGCCGCTGCCACCGCCACCGCCACCGGCTCCGCCCCCGGCTCCGGCGCTGCGCGCCTGCGCTTCGTTGACGCGAATCGGACGGCCCTTGATGTCGCGGCCGTTCAATTTCTTGATTGCGCCTTCGGCTGCCTCATCGGTCGCCATCTCGACGAAGCCGAATCCCCGCGAGCGGTTGGTGGCGCGGTCGATGATGACTTGCGAGCTGTCCACCTTTCCGGCTTCTGAAAACGCGTCGAGCAGATCCTGGTCGGTCACAGTCCAAGCCAGATTCCCAACATACAGTCTGCGGCCCATTGCCCTCTCCTCGCGCGCGACCCGGCTGCCCTGCGGCGTAGTCCGTCTGTATCTATAGGCATTCGGAAGCCTGATCGATAGTACAGATAGTCAAGTGGTGGGGCGATACCAACGGCGCGCATCTAATCCGAATTCCGAAATGCTTATAGCATCGCGCCAAGCGCAAACATAGTGCTCTTGCTATCCAATCCCCGGCCTTTATTTCCCGCTTAGGCCCAATGGCTGCCTGCTCGCAAATAGGGCGATAAGCGTCCCAGATCCGTTTGTTTTCCTGGACGCGAACCCTGGTTGGCGGGCAACTGCGTTTCCGGGACTGACTGAAATATCGGCGAGTCGATCTGACTATCTGCCGGATAACTTTTAGCGCTGCGCGGAGTAGTCTGATGGCGTCGTGGGGCATCTGGCGCTATATCCAATTGACTGATGTGGATAATGGACAAAATGACTTTGATACTTGTAGGATCAGGTTTGATTGTGTATATTCAAAGTTGATTTGTACTGACCAATTCCCCGAAAGGAGATTGCTAAATGCCTCGACAGAAGGCCTCTCGCGGAGCCACATCGGCATTCCAACAAGTACAGCGGCAGGCGCGTACTCTGCTCATGAATCTGCGCAAAGACATCCGCTTGAAAGAGTCGCTACTGAGTAAACTCAAAGAAGAGGAAGCGCGGCTGGGATCGTTGATCGGTCGTGGGGGCAGTGGAGCGAAAGCGGTCAGCGGCGGGCCACGCGGCCGGGTCAATTGGCGCAACGTGCTTTCGGCGCTTCCCAAGCAGTTCAAGGCCGCCGACGTGCGCAACGTGCGGGGACTCAAGCAGAAGCGGCCGTCGGAGATATTTGCGGCGATCACGCGATGGATCGATGCCGGAGCTGCAAGGCGAAGGGCACGCGGAGCATACGAAAAAGTCTAACGGAAGCTTCGCGCGTACCGGCCGCAATGGCGGTATCGCGCAATGAGAGCAGCGTTGAGCGGCGCCGCAAAGTATCAGCTGCGCCGTTTTCTATTGCTCAATTCATCTGAAGTATCGCAGCGTCATTCTGCGTTCCAATTGCGCTCCGAATAAACTCCGCGCGGCGAAGAATGACAGCAATGCAAGGTTGCTGATAAGCTTTTTTGAAACCTTATTCGCGTGCGAAAGAGTCAGACTACATGGCCGTGATGACGATTGAATGGCGGGCGGACACGGTTCGTATGATCGATCAGCGCCTGCTTCCCGCGCGCGAGGTAATTCGAACCTATCGCGACTACCGTGGCGTCGCGCGAGCTATCCGCACGATGGTGATTCGCGGCGCACCCGCAATTGGCGTCGCGGCGGCAATGGGTGTCGCGCTCGGCATCAAGGGCACCGCGGGCGCGAAGGCGCGGAAACGCTTCGCGGTGGTCGCGAAAACACTCAAGGCCACGCGGCCAACCGCGGTAAATCTGGCGTGGGCAGTGGATCGAATGGGCCGCGCGCTCGACGACAACATCTCGCTCGACGCGGCAGAATTATTTCGCCGCATGCGCGCGGAGGCGATCGCGATTTACCGGGAAGACCTGGCCGCGAATCGCGCGCTGGGCCGGTTCGGCGCCGAACTCATCGGAGACCCGGCCACAGTGTTGACGCATTGCAACGCCGGCGCGCTGGCGACGGCGGGATACGGGACGGCGCTTGGGGTGGTGCGCGCCGCACGCGACGCGGGCAAAAAGATCCAGGTGTTCGCCGACGAGACGCGGCCATTTTTGCAGGGCTCGCGCCTGACCGCGTGGGAACTCCACAAAGATCGGATACCGGTGACGGTGATCGCTGACAGCATGGCGGCAACGGTGCTCTCGCAGAACAAGATCGATTGCGTGGTGGTGGGAACCGATCGCACAGCGGCCAACGGCGATGTCGCGAACAAAATCGGCACCTACCCGCTGGCGGTGATGGCGCGGCGCCACGGCGTGCCATTTTACGTCGCGGCGCCGCTGTCGTCGATCGACCTGGACTGTCCCGACGGCGCGGCTATCCCGATCGAAGAGCGCTCGGGCCGCGAGCTCACCGAGTACGGCGGCAAGCAGATCGCGCCGAAGGGCGTCAGCACGTTCAACCCCGCGTTCGATGTCACCCCGGCCGAGCTGGTGACCGCGATTATCACCGAACGCGGCGTCGCGTATCCGCCGTACACGGTGAGTCTGCGCGCGCTGAAACTTGGACGATGACCGACTTATCCGACGCGAGCGACGCGCAGCCTACTCATCAAAGTGATCCAGGTACTCGGACAGTCCATAGCCAATTTTGCCGTCCCAGTTCCATTCGGTCATACCTTCTGCGATTCGAGTGACTATACCGGCGCGCCGGTTGCGCAGCGGAATCATCGATAGCACTTTGCCGGTAATGACTATTGGCGCTCCACCGTCGGCGGTTTCACAGTTCACTTTGATCTTGTCGTGTAGCTGCTGCTCGCCGATGAATTCGGTCTGAATATCGACCTTCTCGATATTGAGAATCGGTTGGCCTTTGCGCGCAACGAATCCTCCCGGGCGTTCGCTGCCGTCGCGATTCACCGTAATTGTGGCCATCGCGCCAAGACCCTCATCGAAGTTCATCGTGAGCCATCGGTAGAATTTCGGCGCCTGCCAATAGCGCGGTCCCCAACTATGATCGCGCAGACCAAGCGCGTCGATTTTGAACTCGCGGTCTGCGCCGTCGGCCGTAAGCACCAGTTTTCCCGTTGCGCGGCCGAGCTGTTCCAGGTGCCCCTTTGCGAATTGAGTTTCGGGGTCACCGGATAAGTTCGGCGAAACCCATTGATCTCCAACTTTTTCGCGCACTTCGCCGCCCCATCCGGGAGAAACAGCCGCGTAGTCAATTTCGAGCGCCGCTTGCGAGTATGGATTATTTTTGAATGCCCTGGCTGGATCGGCCATTTCGAGCGGATTCTTCAGAATGCAGAGTTTGCCATGGTAACTAACGCGATGGCGTTCGAACGGTTTGACGACTTCGAACCTTGCACCGCCGGCATCGTGAGCGTTGTTGTCCTTGATCTCGGGCCGCTGAAACATGAAACCGACGGTTCCGTCCGGGAGGTACAGGCACGCGGTCATTTCGGCGTAACCTTCGTTTGCGCGATTACCCAGTCTGATGAAGCCGCCGAGGTGTTGACCACGATCGTAGAAATTATAGTATGCGCTCTCGTTGAAATTAGACTCGCCAGTGTTGGGATGCATCAGGTCGTCTTGTTCAAGTAGTACCACTTTGAGTTCAGACATATAGTCAGATCTCCTTTTGCGGCTTTGCGGCGTTGCGAATGGCTATATCGCCCTCGAGGTAGCGCGGATTCGCGATACGCAGTTTGTCCTCGACGCTCTGACGCACGACTGCGAGTACCTCCCCGCGCCAGGCGCCGTCGTCCGCCTCGCCGGCGCGAATCTTCGCGGTCAACTCTTCGCCCATGCCGGCAGCGGCAGTGCGCAGATCGTCGAGGCTGTGCAGATGCGGCGCGTCGTGCCCGAGCAGCCGCGCCAGAGCCTTCACCTCGCTACGAACCAGCGGATCTTCCAGTTTTATTTCGCGCGCGACGATTCGCATCACGTTGGCCACGACTCGCACCTGGAACTGGCGCGCGCCTTCGATTGCGGGCACGAGTTCGCGATCGACGAAGTCGGCCGCCGCTTCGAGCAATTCAACTGAAGTCGGTCGATCCTGCATATCTATTACTCAGCTCACGTTTAGCTAGTTGGCGGCGGAACTACCATGTTGCTATTCGATGAGATTTAACAATTCGAGCTCGGTTTCGGCAGTCCGGCGTCCGATACTGGCCAGTTCGACGCTTTTTACGAATCCGTCGATATGGGTACGGGCCTGGCTGATGGTGATTATGCCCCAACGCAGGTTGCCGAAGACCTCCCAGAATCGCGCCGCCTCGGGATCGACGGCGGCGCCACTGGCTTTTTCGTAGGCGTGGAAGAAATCCTCACGGGGGCCAAGCCCTCCGACCGGCTTCTGATCATTGCCGAAGCGCCACGCCCGCACGCACATCCATCCGACGTCCTCCATGGGATCGCCGAGATGCGCCAACTCCCAATCGAGGATCGATCGCACGCCTTCGGGGCCAAAAATAACATTGCCGATTCTATAATCGCCGTGTACGAGCGTCTTGCGCGCCGTTTTCGGAACGCGCCCCAGGAGCCATCGGAATGCCAATTCGAAGGCGGGATGCGGTTCGAGCGCGAAGAGTCGAAAGTTTTCCTGGTAGCGTCTGACCTCGGTCAGCGCCGCGTTGTCACCCGGCTCGGCCAGGAAGTCGAGCTTGTGTTTGACGGGATCGATTCGATGAATCTTCGCGAGAATTTCGGCGAGTTGCGCGGGCATCACTTCGCGCGCGCGGGCGTAAGTGTCGTCGCGGAGCAGGCGACGCGCCAAAGTTTCGCCCTCGATCCGCTCCATGATGAAAAACGCGGAACCGAGAACGGCGGGATCTTCCGAAACCCAAAACACCTCGGGAACCGGAATGCGTTCTGCGAAAGCGGCTCGAATCACCATGAACTCGTGACGGCGACTGGTGGAGATATTGTGAGCGCCAGGATCGCGCCGCAGCACCATCGCGCGACGATTCGTTTCGCCGCCGCGCTCCATCGAGCAATCGAACGACCAGATCTCGCGCGACGCCCCGCCGGGCATCTTGCGAAAATTCTCGATCGCGACGCTGTCGAAACGGCCCTCGGTGCGGATGAAGCCGGTCAGCCGCCGGACCATTTCGCCGGGTTCGATTTTGTCCATTGCGCGCGCTCACTTCCCAATCAGAATGAGTATCACGAAATTTCCCCGCTTCGCACGCCGGGCGATGGAAGCGCTCGACCGTCAGGCGCGATGCCCCACTTTCTGCGCAATCCCATCACCGAGCAGGTTGAAGCCGAGAATCGAAAGCCCGATCGCGAGTCCGGGCGCGGTCGTAAGATGCGGGGCGACGAGCAGGAAGGCGCGGCCGGCGTCAAGCATGTTACCCCAACTGGGCGTGGGCGGCAGCGCGCCCAGGCCAAGAAATGAAAGCGCGGCTTCGGCGCCGATGATTCCGCCGATTCCGAAGGTCGCCTGCACGGCAAGCGGTCCAACGACGCCGGGGATCAGATGGCGCATCAGCAGGCGCGACCGGCTGGCGCCCAGGCTCTCGGCAGCGAGAACGTAGTCGCGCTCGCGCAAGGTCAGCACTTCGCCGCGCACGATGCGCGCGTAGCCGGTCCATCCCATCGCAGTTAGCGCGATCGCAAGATCGATTAGACCTGGTCCGAGAATCGCCGCCAGCGCGATCGCCAGCAGGATTCCCGGAAAGGCGAGGACGATATCCACGCCGCGCATTACCAGGTTGTCGATTCGACCGCCCGACAGCGCGGCGGTTGCGCCAATCAGGCTGCCAACGACGAGCGAGATCGCAACGACGACGGTGGAGATCGAGAGCGAGAGCCGCGCGCCAGACAGGACCCGGGCGAGCACGTCGCGGCCAAGCGCGTCGCAACCAAACGGATGCGCGCGGCTGGGCCCGGCGAGCGTGTTCGCAAGATCGATCGACAAAGGATCGGCGCGAAACAGCAGCGGACCCAGGATCGCAGCGACAACGACCGCGGCAACAGTAGTCACCCCAATAGCCAGTGACGGATTGCGGACGCGCACATTCACGAGATTCTCACTCGCGGGTCTACGATCGCATAAACGAAATCGGTCGCCATGTTCACAATGACGTAAGTCATCGCGAACGTGAGTACGCATCCTTCGACCACCGGATAGTCGCGCGCCCCTATCGCACTGATCAGCAAGCGGCCGATACCCGGCCACGAAAAAATTATTTCGGTGATGAGCGTGCCGCTCAGCAGCGCGCCCATCTGAAGTCCGATGATGGTCACGACCGATGTGAGCGCGTTCTTAAGGCCGTGGCGAACAAGGGCGGACCGCGCGCTCAACCCCTTGCTGAGCGCGGTGCGCATATAGTCGCTCTCGCGCACGCGAATCAGGCTCTGGCGCAACATCCGCGCAAGGATCGCGGCCAGCGCGGTGCCAAGAGTGACAGCGGGCAGGACCAGATGCTCGAGACCCCCGCGGCCGGTGAGCGGCAGCCAGCGCAGGTCCAGTGAAAACAAAATCATGAGCAACGGGCCGAGGTAGATGTGGGGAATCGAAATGCCGACAATGGCAAATCCCATCGCGCCGAGGTCGCCGGCGCCGCCGGGATTCGAACCCGCGATTATTCCCAGCGGGAATGCCAACAGCACAGCGACCAACATCCCCGCCGCAGCGAGCTCGATTGTGGCCGGAAAGCGTTCGGCGATTAGACGCGAGACCGGCTTGCGATATGAAATCGATTCACCCAGATCGCCGACGGCGAGTCCACCGAGATATGCCGCGTACTGCTCCAGCAGCGGACGATCGAGGCCCAGCTGATGCCGCATCCCAACAATGTCGGCGGGCGCAGCGGTCTCGCCAAGCATCGCAACTACCGGATCGCCCGGCACAAGGTGGATAATCGCGAACGTCAGTGTCGCCACGCCGAGCGCGACTGGCACGAGCGCGAGCAAGCGCCGGACCAGGTAATTTATCACTGGATCACTGCCACTGCCCTCCGCCGCCGGGGCCACTGAGCGTCACCGTCGCGAGCGAACGGAAGCTGCCATTGGGATATGCATCGAAGCCAACCAGCCGCCGATTCATCACGGCCACATTGTCAACCCACCACAGCGAAACGTACGGCAGTTCCTCGGCGGCGAGTTGCTGCACCTGTCCGTATATTTTTTTCCTCCATTTCGGATCGACCGTACTCATTCCCGCTTCGACCAGCCGATCCATCTCAGGGTTCGAGTAGTAACCCCGATTCTGTCCGTGCGGTGGCGTCTTCTGCGAATCGAATACCATGTAGTAGCTGTTCGGGTCGTTGATTCCGACCCATTGTAGAGAGGTCAGGTCGAAGCTTCCGGCCTGAATGTCCGCGTAATAGGTGGCGAAGTCGAGCGTCCGGATAGTCAGCTCGATACCCACTCGCTGAAGCATCGCCTGAAACACCTCGCCCAGGCGCGCGCCTTCCGGAGTCGTCTTGTATTCGAATCGGAGCCCGCGCATCCCGTTGCTTCCGGCCGTGTAGCCAGCCTGATCCAGCAGTTGACGCGCTTTTGTTGGATCGAAGGAATAGGTAGTGCCATTGGCCTCGTATGCCCAATTCTCGGGTGAGAGCATGCCGGTAGCTACCCGCCCAGTGCCACGCAAGATGGTATTGACTATTGTTTTGCGGTCGATCGCATAGGCGATGGCGCGCCGCACGCGTAAGTCGCGCAGGCGAGCATCACGAAAGTTGAAAGACAGGTACTTGTAGGTAGTACCGGGAGTTCTGCTGACTTCCAGAAACCGGTGCGAGCCGAGCCACGGCAACACGTCGTACTCGATATTGTTTCCCGAGAAATCGCAAACACCTTCTGCCAGTTCGAGCGCGCGCACAGTAGGGTCGGGAACGATCTTGAAGAGGATCGATCGTGGCGCGCCTGACGGATATGGATAATACGGATTGCGCTCGAGCCGCGCGGCTTCATCGCGCGCGTAACCAACCATCTGAAAGGGGCCGCTGCCGATGGGAGCGGCTGCGTTTTCTTTCGAGGGCAGCGAAGTACCCGCGGGCACGATACCCTCCGTCGCCATCTCAAGGGCGGGCGCGTACGGATGCGCGGTAGTCATAACGACGGTGTAGTCGTCGGGCGCATCGATTGACTTCAACTGCTCGATGCCGGCCCGTTTCGGCGACATCGATTCGGGCGCGAGAATCGAATTGTAAGTGAATATTACGTCGCGCGCCGTCAGTTCGCGTCCGTCGCTAAAGCGCACCCCGTGCTTGAGATGAAAAACAATTTCCGTGGGCGAAGGATGCTCGACGCGGTCAGCAAGATGACCGACAAATTGGCCGTTGCGATCGGTCTTTACCAGCGAATCGAAAATAAGTTCGTTGATACGCGATGAAGTCGCGTCGGTGGCAAAGCGCGGGTCGGTCGAGGTCGGCGAGGTTTCGATATCGACCTGGATCGTCCCGGGCGAACGATCGGTGCGATATTGGCCGCATCCCGCGAGCGCGACGAGCGCCGGCGCAATCTGCGCGACGAATCGCAGCCGAGCAGTCCATTCGCTGATCCACACGGTGAGCACGGCGTTTCGGGTTATTCTCGATTGGCGCGATAATAACAGAATCGATGCGAGACGTTCGCATTCCATTTTTCATTTTTCACGGTTTCACGTTTTCACTTTTTGACTGGGTACGAGGTGACAATGAGTAAAGATTGGCGCGCAAAGATCGGGCTCCGTCAGGGCGACCTTACGGAGGCGGATGCGGATGCGATTGTGAATGCGGCGAACAACGATCTGAAGCTGGGCGGCGGCGTCGCGGGCGCGATTCGCGTCAAGGGCGGGCCGGCGATCCAGCAGGAATGCGACCGGATCGGGCCGATTGCAATCGGCGAGGCGGCGATTACGGGCGCGGGACGGCTGCGCGCGCGGCACGTAATTCACGCAGCGAGCATGCGGCTGGGAGAATCGACGTCGGAGCCGAATCTACGCGCGGCCACGCGCAACTCGCTGATGCGCGCCAAAGAGAACTCGCTCAAGTCGATCGCATTTCCGGCGATCGGCACCGGCATCGCGGGTTTTCCAATCGAGCGATGCGCGCGGGTGATGCTCCAGGAAGTGCGCGCGCATCTCGACAGTCCGACGACGCTCGTGCGTGTGGAATTCGTGCTGTTCGATCGCCACTCGCTGGAGGTCTTCGAGCGAGTGCTCGCGGAGATGAAGGACTAGTGGGCGGCCGTAGAGGTGCTGGATTGGGCGCGGCGCAGGAACAGGAAGGTCGGAATCAGAATCACCATTACAATAGCCAATGTGCGGTAGATGTCGTTGAATGACAGCATCATCGCCTGGCGCTGAATCATCCCGTACACCATGCCAAGTCCCTGCTTCTGGCCAGTGAGTATTTGCGGCATGTAGTCAAAGCCGCGCCCGCCGTGAGTGAGCCGCGACGCTGCGCTCATTTTCCACGCGTCGAAGGCGGTGAAATGCTCGACCAGATAAGACTGATGCGTCTGCTCATGATTCACGAGCACGGTTGTCATGTAGGAGATGCCGATCGCAGCGCCGGTGTTGCGCATCATGTTGTAGAGGCTCGCGGCGTAGCCGACGCGCTCGCGGCTGACGCACGAAAGCGTAGTGGCGGACAGCGTAGGGAAAATCATGCCCATCCCGACTCCCATGACGAGGCTGGGCCACGTCACCGTCCACGTGCTGACTTGAGTGTTCCAGCCCGCCATCGTCCATAAGGCGATTGCCATTATGGTGAACCCAACGCCGATCAACGAACGCGTATCGTAGCGGTAGCGCGCAAGCTGTCCGACGATCAGCATCGCTGCCATCGTGCCGAGTCCTCGTGGCGCGAGCACCAGACCCGCCTTCCACGCGCTGTAACCCATCAGCTCCTGAAGAAAAATGGGATTCAACAGTCCGGTGCCGAACAGTGCAAAGCTCATCGCGACCATCAGCATCACGGACATCGAGAAAACGGGAATCCCAAGGATTGAAAGATCCAGAATCGGCTCGGTGGTGCGCAATTCGTTGATCGTGAGTCCCACGAGGCAGATCGCGGAAAAAATTGTACCCCAAACGACCCATGGTGAACTGAACCAATCGGCGCGCTGGCCGCGATCGAGCACGAGTTGCCCCAGGCCGAGCCCGACCACGAGCAGGATGATGCCGGCGTAGTCGGTCTTGCCGCCCTTGGCGCGGCGGGTCCGCAAGTATGCGGGGTCGTGAACGAACGTCCAAACCATCAGGAACGCAGCGATGCCAACCGGCAGGTTGATGTAAAAATTCCAGCGCCAGTTCCAATTGTCGGTGATCCATCCGCCGAGCGTCGGACCCATGATCGGCGCAACCATCAGGCCCACCCCCCACGTCGCCATCGCGAGTTGCTGTTCGTTGGGCGGGAATGTCTCCATCAGGATCGCCTGCGACGACGGAACCATCGCCGCGCCCGCCGCGCCCTGTATCAGTCGAAAGATGACCATCTGATCGAGAGATCGAGCGGCGCCGCACAGGCCCGAGGCGGCGACGAACACGGCGACGGACATCATGAAGTAGCGCTTGCGCCCGAAGCGCGACGAGATCCATCCCGTCATGGGAATCATGATCCCGTTGGCGACCAGGTAACTGGTGAGCACCCACGCGATCTCGTCGACGCTCGCCGAAAAGCTGCCCTGCATGTGCGGCAGCGCGACGTTGACGATCGACGAGTCGAGGACCTCGAGCGTCGTGCCCAGCATCACGGCCAGCGCAATCAGCCACTTGTGGCTGGAGGACCCGTACTCGGGATGGTCGATTCCAATCGCGGATGAGGCTGCGGATGCCAAGCAAATACGTCCGTGCGGCGTGCTCGGTTCAGATTAAACCTGATGGATTTGCGATGATACCGCGAAAACAAATTCGACATTCGGCGTTCATCGCGTCGTAACGCGCATCCTTTCTAATCATCGCAGGTTGAGTGCGCGATATTTTCAGCGCGCCGGTGCGGATTGGGGCAATATGGATGACTTCGAGCGGCAGCGACGCCACCTTCTATCGAAGCGGCTGGGAGCCATCGATGTCGGATCCAACTCCGTCCACATGATCGTGGCGGACGTGAACCGCGAGGGTCACCTCGAGGTCGTTGACCGCGTCAAAGAGATGGTGCGGTTGGGCCGGCGCTCGTTCACGACGGGACGGCTGACCGCAGAATCGATGGACCTCGCGGTGCGCGCACTGCTGAACTTCAAACGGCTGCTGCAAGTGCGCAGGGTGGACCGATTGCGCGCCGTGGCGACCAGCGCGGTGCGCGAAGCACGCAATCGTGCGGAATTCATCCGGCGCATCAAGCGCGAGACGGGACTGACGGTTGAAGTAATCTCCGGACTCGACGAGGCGCGACTGATCTTTCAGGCGGCGCGCCACGCACTGGGACTCGACGGCGGACCTCATTTGCTGATCGACGTCGGCGGCGGCAGCGTGGAATTGGTGCTGGTGCAGGACGGGCGGCCGCTATGGATGCACAGCGTGAAGCTCGGTGCGGCGCGGCTGGCCGAGCGATTTCTCATCGACGACCCGCCATCGGGCACGCAGTTGAGCGGGCTGGAAGCGCATCTCGAGCGCGCGATCGGGCCGCTGATGCGAAAGGCGCGGCGCGCCGGCGTGGCCCGCGCAATCGGAACGTCGGGCACGATCAACACGCTGGTCGCGATGGCGCGATCCTCGCGCGGCGAGGAACTGGGCCGCCTGCATGGCGCGAGCGCCTCGGCCGGCGAAATTTCCGATCTGACCCGCGACTTGGTCGCGGCAAACGCGGCACTGCGCGTCGATCTTCCCGCAATGGACGCGAAGCGGGTGGACCTGATGCCGGCCGCGGCCACGCTGGTAAATTTCATCCTGAAGAAATCCGGTGCGCCGGAGCTGGTCGCATGCACGTGGGCGCTGCGCGAAGGCGTCCTGCTGGGTCTCGCGCACAAGATCGACTCGCGCTCGGCCGCTGACGCGCGGCGCCGCTCGGTCGGCGCTCTGGCGGCGCGATTCGCGGGCAGTAACGATCACGGCAAACAGGTCGTGCGGCTTGCGCTCAAGCTGTTCGACGCGACGGCGCCGGTTTTGGGGCTGCCCAGGTCCTCGCGGGAACTGCTTGAATTCGGGGCGTTATTACACGATATTGGCCACGCGATTGATCATGACCGGCACAATCGCCATTCTTACTACCTGATTAAGAATGCGGAGCTGTTCGGCTTCGACGCTGACGAAATCGAGGTCATCGCACAGGCGGCTCGCGGACATCGCAAGCAAGCCCCCAAGCTCGATTCGCCGGATTTGAGGTCGCTTAGCCCCGCCAAGCGCCGTGTGATCAGAGGCCTTGCCGCGATTCTGCGGGTCGCGGACGCGCTGGATCGAAGCCACTTCGGTGTGGTTAAAAATATCGAGGTCAGGTACTCACCGGGCCGTGTAATCGTCGGAGTCGATTCGAAGCGCGAGAAAGCCGACCTCGAGCTATGGACATGCGAGAGAAGGACCGACCTGTTATCGAGACTGCTGGATCGCCAGGTGGTCCTGCAGCGTCAGAGCTGCTTGCCGCAGTACCTTCCCCCAACGGCGACGTTAGTCCATCCTCTATCGGGCCTAAGTCTGCGGCCGGGACCGCGCCCAAGACCCTGCTCGAAACGCCGCATCCCTATCGCGGACGATTGATCTGCGTCGAGGGAATCGACGGCTCGGGCAAATCGACGCAACTACTGCTGCTCGAGCGATGGCTGCGGTCGCGTGGCTACCCCGTCCATTTCACGGAGTGGAATTCGTCGCGGCTGGTGCGGCGTTCGATGCAGCGCGGCAAGAAAAAAAATCTGCTGACGCCGACCACCTTTTCGCTGCTGCACGCGGTCGATTTCGCCGATCGGCTGACCTATCAGATCCTTCCGCCGCTGAAGGCCGGCATGATCGTGCTCGCCGATCGCTACGTGTACACGGCCTTCGCGCGCGACGTAGCGCGCGGCGTCCATCCCGAGTGGGTCCGCGCGGTTTACAGCCCCGCGCTGCGCCCCGATCTGACGCTCTACTTTCGCGTGCCGATCGACATTTCGCTCGAGCGGCTGCTGGCGGGCCGCGCCAAGCTCAAGTACCACGAGGCCGGGATGGATGTCGGCCTCTCGACCGATCCGGTCGAGAGTTTCCGCATGTTTCAGAGCCGCGTGCTCGAAATTTACGATCAACTGACGCTCGAGTTCGGGATGCGTCCGATTGACGCGACCGCCGAGATCCCCAATCAACAGAGAGTCATACGCACGATGGTCCAGGAAATTCTTCGCAACTACGACCGCAATCGAGCGAACGAAAAAAATGGCGTCACATCCCAGCCGCGCTAAGACCTGGTACGGGCACGGCCTGCCGTACCTCGCGAAAAAGCGGCTGCCCGGCCACTTGATCGCGATCGAAGGAACCGACGGCGTCGGCCGCTCCGCGCAGATTGAACTGCTCCGGCCGTGGCTCGAACTCGAAGGCTACGCCGTCAGCAACACCGGATGGACGCGCTCTCCCCTGCTCTCCGAGACCATCAACGAGGCCAAGGCCGGCCATCGGCTGACGGTCACGACCTTCTCGCTGCTTTACGCCGCCGATTTTGCGGATCGTCTCGAGCACGAAATCCTGCCGGCTTTGCAGGCGGGGTTTATCGTGATCGCCGATCGCTACATGTACACCGCGTTCGCACGCAACTTCGTGATGGGCGCCGATCCCCAATGGACGCGCGAGGTGTTCGGGATGGCGCTGGTCCCGGACCTGGTCCTCTACCTCGACATCGATGTCAAATCTCTCATTCCCCGCGTGATCATGGGCAAGGGGATGGACTACTGGGAATCCGGGATGCATCTCGCGCTCGGCATCGACTTGTTCGATTCATTCGAGCGCTACCAGGGCCGCCTGATAGACGAGTACCGGCGCTTGTCCAGTGAGTTCGGTTTCGTCTCGGTCGATGCGCGTCTTCCGATCGAGGAGCTGCAGGGCGAGCTTAGAAAACACATCGCCGAATATTTGTCGGCCGCATACGGCAAGCCGCGTCCCGATTCGGCCGACAACCGCGCATCGGCGCGCAAGGAATAGCACCGTGGCAGAAGCCTCGCGCTCCGATGCGCCGCCACGCAGGCTGACGCTTTTCCCGAGCGAAACCGTCGCCGACGCCGCGCGCAAAGCGATCGCGTTCGGGGCTGAATCGCTGTTGTGGCATCAGAACGCGGCCGAGGCCGGCGCGGAGGAGCCGCTGCATCAACTTCGCGTCGCGTCGCGGCGCCTGCGCGCGTCGATCGAATTGTTCTCGAGCGTCATCTACGCCCCGCAGCTCAAGATCTACCGGCGCGACATTCCGTGGTTCGGCGCTCAGGCCGGCGCCGTCCGCGAATGTGACGTGACGGCGGCGTTGATCGGCGCTCGCGCCGCCAAAATCGATCCCAATTTGAAAGCCGCGATCGCTCCGATGATCGCGGCGCTCGACGAACGGCGCAAGTCCGAGCACGCGAAGCTGTATCATCTGCTCGCGTCGAAGCGCTATCGGAACTTGATCGCGAAACTGTCGCGGCCGGCGATCAAGAAAATCGGCGGCGACCGGATGCTCGGGCCCGTCGCCGCCCAATTGATCAGGCCGGCTACGCACAGTGCAGCACGTCTTGGCAGAAAACTTGCCGGCGACGCCCCGACGCTGGTTTTCCACAAGCTCCGCGTTCGGGTCAAGCGGCTGCGCTACGAGCTCGAGATGATCGCGCCGCTGGGCGCCAAGCGCCATAAAAAGACCCTGGCGCGGCTCGAGGCGCTCCAGGAATTGCTCGGGCTTTATCACGACGTCACGGTGGCATCCGCCTGGCTGTTGTCGTATGCCGAGACATCCGCCGCGCCGCCCAGGACCCTGCTCGCGGCCGGCGCGTTGATTCAGTCGTTGGCTGGCCGCGAAAGTAAACTGCGCCGGCGATGCATGAGAGCGTGGCGGCGGTTCGAGCGCTCCGACGCGATGCGCGATACGCTCGCGGAAATTCGACGCGCCGGCAGATTGGCGGTGATGCCCGTGAGCGCGCCCGCGCCGGCTGCGGATGCGAGCGAATCTGATCTACTGAATCAATCGCAAATCGCGCGCCGTGAGATCGAGGACGCACCGCAGTCCAATCACAATTCGATAAACTCACAATCTGCCACGGAAACAATCCCATGATGCTCTATATTCTGCGTCACGCGACGGCCGAAGAGGCCGCATCGAGCGGCGACGACGGCGCGCGCAAGCTCACGGAACGTTCGAAGGAAAAAATGCGCGGAGCGGCCGCCGGTCTGCGCGCGATGGGTCTGAAGTTTGATGTGATTCTGACCAGTCCGCTCGCGCGCGCCGCGGAAACCGCCGAGATTGTCTCAGCGGCCTACGAAAATACTCCGCCGCCGCAGGTGCTGCCCGCACTCGCGACCGGTGTGGCGCCCGCCGACGCGGTGGCCGCGCTGCGCGCATTTGCAAAGTATGGCGAGGTGATGATCGTCGGACACGAGCCGCAACTGAGCGCCATCGCGTCGATTCTGCTGACCGGCGCAGGCGATGTCACTCATCTGAAGTTGAAGACCGGGGGATGTATCGCGATGGACCTGGCCCCGCGCTTTGAACGTGGCGGCGGCGAGCTGCGCTGGATGCTAACCCATCGGCAATTGCGCCAGATGCGCAAATAGTTGAACGCTCTCTCCGTGGCGCTTGCAGGAGCGAACATGCGAGATTCGACTCCGTCCGGCCAGCATGCCCGAGCGGGGAGCATGCCCCATCAATTTGACGGCAATGGCAGCGGCAAGTTCGGAGAGGGGGGGCGTGCCGGAGTGCAGCGCTGCCGTGGCCGCGCCGGCGAGGCTTAGATACCAGTCGCTCGGCTAAGTCAGATCAGAAGATCGGCAGCCTGACTCCCGCCGTGACCATCGCGCCGCTCGCAACGCCCATCAGCGCCTCGCCCGCCACCAGACCGGCCGCCAGCAGAATACCAGGACCGCTCTCGGCCGCATCTTCGGGTCCAAAAAGCGAGTGCGCGAGTGCGCCGATAAAAATCGTTACGCTGAGTCCCAACGGAAGGTAGAGACCGATCGCGGCGGGCATGATCGGCGTGCGCCACTTCGATCCGATCCGTTCCAGATAGCGATCGCTGAATCCGAGAATCGCCGCGAGTGCGGCGCCCGCTGCTATGGTTCCCAGCGGCAATCCGCCGTGAAAAACTCCCTGCGTAACTTTCGCCATCAGAAACGCTTGCGGAGCGGCAAGCGCGCCGGCTCGCGCGGTCGCAGTGCCTGCTATTCCGTAGCCGGCGATCAGCAGATTCAGAATCGGCGCCATTACGAATGACGATGCGATCGCGCCGACCAGCACGCCGATTTCGAGCGAGCGCGGCGTTGCGCCGACGTGATAACCGGTCGCTAGGTCGTGAGTGGAATCACCCGCCATCGCAGCCGCCGTGCACACGATCGCGCCCGAAAGAATCGCCAGTTGCGGTCCGACGCTTTGTGACACGCCGGCCAATTTCAGAAACAGCGCCACGGCGAGCAACACAATCACCGTGACGCCCGAGACGGGATTGTTCGACGCGCCGACTATTCCGGTCAGATAGCCGGCGATCGCCGTCGCGAAAAAACAGATCAACGTCAGGATAACTGCCAGCGCCGCGCTGAGCGCGACCTGCCCGCTCAGCCCCAGGCAGATGGCGAAGATAACCGGAACGCAAAGCGCCACCGCGGTCAGCACCGCGCGCGCCGGAAGATCGGTGTCCTCGCGGGCGGTCGCGACGGCTGCCTGCGTCGACCGCACGATCCGGATGCTGTCAACGATCGCGGACGCGATGCGGGTGCGCAACCGCCATAGTGTTACGACTCCACCGGTGAGCATCGCACCGACCCCGAGATAGCGCACCTGGCTGCTCCACAGTTGCGACGCGGTCGCGGCGGCGTCGCCAGTCCCGTGCCCGGGATGAAACGCCGTGAGCACCGGAATCGCGACCAGCCACGCGAATGCTCCGCCGGCGAATACCAGCGCTGCGATCCTGATTCCTACTATATAACCGATGCCGAGCAGCGCCGCCGAAATATCGAGCGACCCGGCCACCGCCGCGCTGCCGACCCATCGCGCGCCCGAGACTGCGCCCGGAATAATTCCGGCGACGTCCTGAAGCGCTTTGAGAGCCGCCGAGATCAAACCGCCTGCTACGAGGGGGCGAACATTTGCCTGTGCATCACCGGCGCGAAGCACCTGCGCGCACGCTACCCCTTCGGGAAACGGCAGCCGCTCCTCGACGATGTACGCGCGGCGCAGGAACACAACCATCAGTGCGCCCATCGTCGCGCCAACGACGCATAGCGCCGTCACCTCGACGTACGGCAGCGCTCTCACGCCGCCCAGAATCACCAGCGCCGGAAACGTGAAGATCGCGCCGGCCGCGACCGCCTCGCCCGCCGATGCGATCGTTTGCACCACGTTGTTCTCGAGGATCGTCGAGCCGCCGAGAATCCGCAGAATTGCCATCGAGATCACGGCGGCCGGGATGCTCGCGGATACGGTCAGGCCCGCGTACAGGCCCAGATAGGCGTTTGCCGCGCCGAGGATCAGCGCCAAGGCGATGCCGAGCGCGATACCGCGACCCGTCAGCTCGCGCGGCGCCGGGGACGGCTCTGGAATGTCGCGCTGCACGCCTGGCTCAGGCCGTGAATCTGAACGAGTCGCCCTTCTTCACGATCTTTCCCGCCGATGGCGTGGCAAAATGCGTCCCGAAAACGACGACGTTGGTGTCTGCGTACTTCTCGCAGAACGCGCGTCGCGTCTTCTTCGCCATCGCGCCGTCGGAATCGAACAAGTCGTCCCATTCGGGATATCGGCATTGAATCGGATGATGCATCAGATCGCCGGTGATCACGGCTTCCCGCCCTTTCGACGAAATCCGCACGCTGTGATGTCCGGGAGTGTGGCCCGGCGTCGGCTCGAGCCATACTTCGTCGGTGACGCGAAAGTTCGAGTCGATCAGATCGGCCATCCCTGTGTCAACAATCGGACGCACCGAATCCTCGACCGGATCGCGCATGTCCTTGCCGTCGAACTTCGACCAGTAATCCCACTCGGTGCCGCCGATCAGGTAGCGGGCGTTGGGGAACGTCGGCACCCACTTGCCGTCCTTGAGCATCGTATTCCACCCCACGTGGTCCACGTGCAGATGCGTACAGATGACGCGATCGATCTGGTCGCGCGTGTGACCCGCTTTTCCCAGGTCGCTCAGAAACGGCAGCTTCAGATTGCTCCACACCGGGTTCGAACGAACCTTGTCGTTGCCGATGCAGGTATCGACGATGATGCGCTTGCCCTGCGATTCAACCACCAACGCGTGGATGCTCATGCGGAGGTTGCCCTTTTCGTCGGAGAAGGTGGGATAGAGCCAGTCGGCTTCTTTCAGGGCATTCTCGCGGGTGGCGTCGGGCATGATGAAGGTGCCCGGCCATGGCGCCTCGCTTTCGATGATCCGGGTTATCTTGACGTCGCCGACGTTGAACTGGTTCATGCCGATCCTCCTGTCTCGCAGCCAACTTAGCCGTATTTTTGGAGTTTCGCCAAACGTGGGATGTTTCAGCAGGGGGAAGGGGGGAGAGCGGGGGGCGCTTGACATATCTGGTTGTCAAACGGCACGCTTGACCCGAGATAGAGTCCGGCGGCAGTCATCCGTGCCGGGCAAGATCCGATGCTATCCAGGTTTCACAAAGGCGGCCGAGCGGCGGCGCGCGCGATCGCGATCTTTGGCGCGGCGCTAATACTCGTGTCGCAGGCGATTGGCGCGGCTCATTTTCATGAGGGCGCCGTTTCGCGCGACAGGGTCGTAACCGCCGCGCTCAGTGCTGACGAGGGACGCTGTCCCGTTTGTCAACTCGCGTTGCATTCGCCGGGCTCGGTTGCATCGGCGGCGACCGTCACGCGCGGACCGGCGATAGCCGGGACGATATTCATCGCCGCGCCAATCCGATCCGAGTCGCCGGTCTTCTCGGCTGCGCGCGTGCGCGCTCCGCCCGTATCGCTCTAAGCCCCTTTTCCACCCATCCGATTGTCAGGGTGCGCGCGATCAGTTCGCGCGGCGCCACTCGCGTCCGGAAAGCGCGGGAGGATCTTGAACGTTATGAGAGGTTGCGATGCGAAGGAATTTATTTTTATGGATCTCGGTTGCCGGGTTCCTGATTCAGCTGGCTATTTGCACGGCCGCGGTGGCGGCTAATTTGAAAACCTCGACGACCACGAAATATCGAATCACGGGCGTGGTGAAAGACGCGCTCGGCAGACCGATCAAGCAAGCGGCGATCCGGCTGCAGGCCTCCAACGGGCGGGTTGTGGCTCATTCTTCGAGCAACGATGCGGGTGAATTTTCGTTAAGCGTGGGGGCGCGCGGCGCCTATGCGGTCGTGGCGACCAAGGAAGGATTCAAGACGGCGACGGAGATCGTGACGGTCTCGACGAAGGGCGCCGCGCCATTGGTGCTCGCGATGGAAGCCGAAAAGGAGGTTAGCCTCAAGGTCGCTGCGACGCGGCTGAACAAGGCGCGCAACTCTTTGTCGCCGGACACGGGCGGCAGCAAATACACGTTCAGCGAGCAGGCGATCCAGCAATTGCCGCAGGGCGCGAACACGCCTCTGAACCAGGTGATACTGCAGGCGCCGGGCGTCGCGCAGGATTCGTACGGACAGATCCACGTGCGCGGAGACCACGCCAATCTTCAGTACCGGATAAATGGGGTCCAGCTTCCCGAAGGCATCACCGGTTTCGGGCAGGTGCTTAGTCCGCGCTTCGCCAACTCGATCAGCCTGCTGACGGGTGTGCTGCCGGCGCAGTTCGGCCTGCGAACGGCAGGAATCGTCGATATCAAGACCAAAGACGGGCTGCTCGACAACCTGGCCGACGTTGATTTCTACGGCGGGCAGCGCGGGACCACGCAGCCGAGTTTCGAGTACGGCGGATCGAAGGGCAACTTCAGCTACTTCGTGACGGGCCAATATCTCGGCACTGATCGCGGAGTCGAGCCGCCGACGCCCGGACCCACGGCGATTCACGACACGAGCAACCAGGGCGCCGGCTTCGGATACTTCTCGTACTTTCTAAATTCCACGATGCGGCTGAGCTTGATCACGGGGACCGCGATCAATCACTTTCAGATTCCCGCGAACCCGAATCAGCCGCAGGTGTTCGTGCTGGCAGGGGTGCCCGTCTATCCGTCGGCGAAAGTCCGCGACAACCAGTTCGAGCAAAACTACTTCAACGTGCTGGCGCTGCAGGGAGTCATTGGATCGGATTTCGATTACCAGATCGCGCCGTTCAGCCGTTACTCGGCGGTTACTTTCAATCCGGACCACACGGGCGACCTGATCTATAACGGCGCCGCGTCGAGGGTTTTTCGCAGCGACTGGGGCAACGGTTTTCAGATCGACACGGCTTACCACGGAGTTGCCGATCACACTTTTCGACTCGGCGGGTATTTCGACGCCGAGCGCGCCGAGATCGACAATCATGAGTCAACATTCAAAATCGTGGGCGGAGTGCCTGAGACCACACCGATCTCGTTCGTTGACGACCTCGCGCTGCAAACCTGGATTTACAGCGGCTACATCCAGGACGAATGGAAGCTGGCGGAAAAATTGACGTTGAATTACGGCGTCCGCTTCGACCTGTACGACGGCCTGGTGCGAGCGGACCAGGCCAGTCCCCGCGTTGCGCTGGTGTACACTCCGTTCAAGGGCACTACTCTGCACGCCGGCTATGCCCGCCAGATGACGCCCCCTGAAACCGAACTGGTGCTGGTCAGCGATATCAAGCAGCTCGAAGGCACTACAGGGGCGCCTCCTTCGAAGGGCAACGGCACGCCGACGGTCGAGCGCGACCATTTGTTTGATGTGGGAGCTACGCAAGAGGTCATTCCCGGACTGAACGTCGGCATCGATTCCTATTACAAGAAGGCCGCCGATCTTATCGACGAGGGACAGTTCGGGCCGGCGCTCATCTTCGAAACATTCAACTACGCAAAGGGGCGCGTTTGGGGAGTCGAGTTCACGAGTTCGTACACTCACGAAAATATCTACGCCTACGAGAACTTCGCCTATAGCGTCGCGCAGGGTACGCAGGTGGAATCGGGGCAATTCAACTTCACGCCCGCCGAGCTTAGCTACATCAATAGTCATTATGTCTTTCTGGATCACGACCAGACGTTCACCAATTCCGCCGGAGTCGTTTACAACTGGCATGGATTCGCGTTCAGCATCGATGGGATTTACGGAAGCGGACTTAGAAGCGGATTCGCGAATACCGGGAACCTGCCGTTCTATGTCCAGGTCGATGCGGGCATCAGCAAGCGCGTACCGCTACCCGACAATCGAGGCGTGCTCGAATTTCGCACCGCGATCGTGAATCTCGCCGACCACACTTACCTGGTTCGAAACGGCACCGGTGTCGGCGTGTTTGCCGATCAATACGGCCCTCGCCGGGCGTTATACGGCGGGATAAAATGGGAACTTCCATTCACAAAACCCGCCGGCGTGCAGGCGCCATGAAACGCAACCCGGGTGCCGGGCGTCAGATCGTAAGGAGAACTGATTAATGCAGGAACTATTTGTAGCGTGGAACGCGATCAAATTCGGCGGCGCGATGGTGTATCCGCTGCTGGCGCTGGGCGTTCTCGCAATCGCGATCATCATCGACCGGGCCGTGCTCTATGCGCGATGCCTGCGGCTGCCGGCGGAACTTGCAGAACTGGTCGAGACGTTCGGATTTTCGTGGGTCGAACTCGAGAAGCAGTTGGGCGTACTCGGCCCGCGCAACGCCTACGGACGCTTCCTTCAAGTGATCGCCGACAATCGCAACAAGCCCGCGTGGTGGGTCGAATCGAGAGCCGGCGATGAGGCCGGCCGGATCGAAAAGACGCTCGCACGCGGACTCTGGGTGCTCGAGACGATCGTGACCGCGGCGCCGCTGCTCGGTCTGCTCGGCACCATCACGGGCATGATGCAGTCGTTCAACGTGATCGGAGCGTCAACGCTGGTCGCGCCGACGCAAGTAACCGCCGGAGTGGCGCAGGCGCTGATTGCCACGGCGCTCGGTCTGCTGATCGCGGTGCTCGCGCTGTTCGCATTCAACCTCTTTTCCCGGATGCAATCGCAATCGCTCGACACGATGGAGCGGCTGGGCTCGCGGCTCGTCGATCATATACGGCTCGACCAGGAAGGAGGCGGCGAGTCCGCGGTTGGCCCGCGCCCGGCGGCGGTGGCGCGATGAGCGCGCGCAGGGCGGCGGAGATGCGATGAAACTGCAAAGAGCGCGCAATTTTCGGCACGGGCGAATCGAAATCATCCCGATGATCGACGTGATGTTCTTTCTGCTGGTGACGTTCATGCTGGCGTCGCTGTCGATGCAGAGTCTCAACTCGATCGCGGTCAATCTGCCCAAGGGTGAGGCCGAATCGCTGCAGAATCGCGAGCCGATCACGCTGACCGTCACGCGCGACAATCATATTTTCATCGACAAGACGCCGGCCACGCTCGAGCAACTGGCGTTCGTGCTCAAACCGCTGCTCAAAACGAATGACCTGGCCGTGCTGGTTAACGCGGACAGCGATGCGGCGGAGGGGACGGTAGTGCAGGCGATGATTCAGGCGCGGCGCGCGGGCGTCGAGAAATTTCTGATTGCCGTGAAGCACTAACCATGACCGATGCAGCCCGCATCGCGATGCGACCGCCCGAGTTGGACGAGCCGGCGCGGCGCCTGCTGTGGATTATCCCGGCCGCGATCGCAGTTTGGGCGATTCTGCTGAGCGGATTTTCGCTCATCCTGATGCGCACGACGGCGCCGCGCGAGGAGTTGACGCCGATCGAGGCGCGCCTGGTCGAGATACCGCGGGAAGTCGGCGGGCTGCAGGGCGGAGGTGGAGCGATTCATCCCGCGGCGCCGGCGATTCCTCATCCAAAGTCCGAACCGATCGTCAAACCCCATCCGGCGACGCACGTGAAGAAGACTGCGCCGATGGCGCCGGTGATTCGCTCTGAGTACGGCACCGAAAAACCGACGAATGCCCCGGGAGTCGAGGAAGCTCCGGGTGCCGGAGCCGCGGGGGAGAGCGGCGGTTCGGAAACGGGCGGAGGATCGGGCGGCGGAATCGGCAGCGATACGGTGGGTGCGCGGGCGGCTTACGCGCCGACGCCGGTGATACCCGACGATCTGCGCGAGGATGCGATCCAGACCGAGGCGGTCGCGCGCTTCAAAGTATCGTTCGACGGCGCCAGCGAGGTGACGCTTGAAAAGCCGACCTCGAGTCCGCGCCTCAACCAGGTGATACTCGACACGCTCAAGCAGTGGAAGTTCTTCCCCGCGGTGCACAACGGCGTCGCGATCGAATCGTCGTTCGAAGTTCGAATACCTATCTCAGTTCAGTGAATCACGCGGCGCAGCACAGGCGTTCGATCACTTTGTGGATCATCGCCGGGCCGCGTTCGAAGGCGTCGCGGCGGATGTGCTCGTTGGGCTGATGCGCCTGCTCGAGATCGCCGGGACCGCAGATGAGCGACGTGATCCCCGAGCCGGTGAACCATCCGCCGTCGGTGGCGTAAACCGCGCCGCCGGAGGTATTTGCCCCGGTGACGTCGAACAGCGCGGCTTCCAGAGCCGTCCCGCGCGGCGAGTCGAGACTCGGCACGACGTTCAAAAGCCCGACTTCAATTTTCGCGCGGTGCTCGCGGCCTGCATAGTCGTGGCCGTCGAGCGCGTCGAGCTGGCGCCCGATCTCACGGTAAACGTCGAGCGGATCGGCGTCAGGCAGCGTGCGATAGCTGATGCGCAGCTTGCATTCCTCGGCGATCATGTTGAGTGCGATTCCGCCCTGCACCGTTCCAAAATTCAGCACGTCGCACGGCGCGTCGGGAAAAATCGCCGCATATTGAGCAGGCCGGCGCGCCGCTAGCTCTTGCTGAAAACGGCCGATCGTGTCGATCACGCGCGCCATCACGGCAATCGCGTTGACGCCCCTGGCCGGTGCGCCGCTATGGCCGCCGATGCCGCGGACGCTTACGCCGAATGCAACGATGCTCTTGTGCGCGTGACACACTGCGTACGAGGTCGGCTCGCCAATCCACGCCAGCCGCGGGACCGGCGTGTCGCCTAAAATTTGTTTGAGCGCCGGCGCGACGCTATGAGCACCGAGACAACCGACTTCCTCGCTCGCGGTGAACACGAATACCAAGGGGCGTTTGAGCCGGGCTGAATCGAGGGTGCGCGCCGCGTCGAGGCATTGCGCGATGAATCCTTTCATGTCGGTGGCGCCGCGGCCATAAATTCGGTCGCCCGCCGGTTCGAGCTTGAGTGGCTCCCGCTCCCATCCTGGCTGTCCGTCGTAGGGGACGGTGTCCACGTGTCCTGAAATTATCAGGCCGTCGGCGCGCGGCGGTCCAACCCATGCGACCAGGTTGGCCTGCGACACTCCGAACAACTCGACCGGTTGAAGCGCGGTTTTGAATCCCCGCGGTCCGAGCTCGGCTGCGATGTATTCCATCGCGTCGAGATCGCTTTTTGCGCTGACCGTGTCGAACGCGACGAGCCGGCGTGCGACTTCATACAAATAATCATTCATGCTGCCACCGGGGCGAAAAACCAGTCAGAAGAATCGCACAATCGACACGTCAACAACAAATCAACATGCTATAACGCCGCGGAAATACTCACGTATTTCTCGGCGGGGACTGGGATAGGCAATAGACCGCGCGGGCGGCTAGAATGTTTGGGGCAGAATGGGACCGGATGAGCATATGGGGAATCAGGCGGATACTCCCGCGGTAGTTGCCGCGACGACCGTTGCGGATGCGCCGGCGTCTCAAAATGGAGGACCGGGCGATCCGTCGGCAGTGGCTACTACAGTGGCTACTATTGTTGACGGGTCGGTTTCGGCGGTCGAGAAGGCGCCGCCGCCGCGAATCGACAAGGAGCTTACCTCGCCCGACCTGTTCCTCAATCGCGAGCTCACCTGGCTCGCGTTCAATCGACGCGTTCTGCATGAAGCGGAAGACGAACGAAATCCGCTGCTCGAACGGCTCAAGTTTCTCGCGATCACCGCATCCAACCTCGACGAGTTCTTCATGAAGCGCATCGGCGGCCTGAAGCAGCAGGTCGTCGCGGGGATGCACGAGCTGACCGTTGACGGGCGCACGCCGCAACAACAGATCGCGGAGTGTTACCTGGTGGTGCGCGAGCTCGAGCAGCGACAGCGCGAGCTTGGTCCGCGAATTCTCAGTCAGCTCGAGAACTACGGCATTCGCGTGCGTCTGTACGCCAGCCTCTCGGCCGACGAGCGCAAGTCGATTCGCGAGTATTACTACAAGAACATTTTCCCGCTGGTGACGCCGCAGGCGATGGATCCTGCGCACCCGTTCCCGTTCGTCTCGAATCTGTCGCTCAACCTGCTGGTCACGGCGCGTTATCAGAACGACTCGGACACTGTGATGGCGCGGGTGAAAGTGCCGATAGGTTTCGGAATCCCGCGCTTTCTGCGGGTCGGCAATCAAAGTGATTTTGTCCGGCTCGAGGACGTCGTCGCGAACAATCTCGATCTGCTGTTTCCCTCGATGCTGATCGACTCGTACGAGCTTTTCCGCGTCACGCGCAACGCCAACACGGAGCGCGACGAGGACGAGGCCGACGACTTGCTGGCTCTGATCGAATCCGAGCTGCGCGACCGCCGTTTCGCGCCGATCGTGCGGCTCGAAGTGCTGACCGGAATTAATCCGGTGCATCGCGGAATGCTGGCCGCTGAACTTGGACTGGACGAACGCGCCGACGTGTTCGAAGTGGACGGGATGCTCTCGATGCGCGACTTGGGAGAGCTTGCGGCGATCGACACGCCTGCGCTGCACGATCCGCCGCATCATCCGGTGGATCATCCGCGCCTCACCGTCGGGCGCAGCATCTTCCACGTCATTCGCGACTCCGGTCCGTTCCTGCTGCTGCATCCGTACGAGTCGTTCTCGACGTCGGTGGAGCGGTTTTTGCGCGAAGCCGCGGACGACCCGAAGGTCCGCGCGATCAAGATGACTCTGTATCGGACCTCGCCTGATTCGAAAATCATCGGCTATCTGTGCGACGCGGCGCGCAACGGCAAGCAGGTGGCGGTGGTGGTCGAGTTGAAGGCGCGCTTCGACGAAGCTGCGAACATCCAGTTTGCGACCAGGCTCGAAGAATTCGGAATTCACGTAACCTATGGCGTCGTGGGTCTGAAGACTCACAGCAAGGTAATCCTGGTTATTCGCCAGGACTACAACGGTCTGCGCCGTTACGCACACATCGGCACCGGCAACTATCATCCCGGGACGGCGAGATTTTATGTCGACTACGGACTACTGACTTGCGATGGTACTATCGGTGAAGACCTGACCGAGTTCTTCAACTACCTGACGACCGGCTATATGCCGGATCGTCGCTATCGCAAGATCCTGCCGGCTCCGACCGTGCTCAAGCGCGCGCTGTTGGCGCGAATCGAGCGCGAAATCAAGCTCAATTCGGCCGCATCACCCGGGCTGATTCAGTTCAAGATAAACGCGCTCGAGGACGTGGACATAACGCGGGCTCTTTATCGCGCCTCGCAGGCGGGCGTGAAGGTCGACCTGATAGTCCGTGACACCTGCAGGCTGCGCCCGGGAATCCCGGGGCTGTCTGAAAACGCGCGCGTGGTGAGCATTGTTGGCCGGTTCCTCGAGCACGGCCGCATCTATTATTTTCGCAATGGCGGAGCGGAGGATTATCTCATCGGCTCTGCCGATTGCATGAAGCGCAATCTGGAAAGTCGCGTCGAAGTTGTCGCGCCGGTCGAGGACCCTCAACTGCGCAAGGAGTTGCGCTTCGTGCTCGACCTCCAGCTGCGGCCCAATCGATGCCAGTGGGAAATGCTGGCCGACGGCGCCTACGTCAGGACCGCTGCCGCGGACGCATCTCCGGCCTGCCAGCAGGCGATGATAGATTTCGCGGAGACGCGACAGACGGAAGCGACCAAGGTCAAGAAGCGCCGCTCCAAAGGCTTCGCCCGCCGCACGGTACGAGAAAGGAACGGCGAGTGACGCGACCTCTGCGTCCAGTGAGTTCGTTTTTCTGATCCGACCCCGCCCCCTCGGCTGCCGGCTGCCCGATCGAATAAGACTACGGAGCGAGCGCGGCTATTCGCCGGGACGCGGCGGAATCGCAACGTAGTTGCCGGGATTCGCCACCATCGCCTGGCGAACATCCGGATGCGCCGAGAAGAACGCGCCGAGTTGCGGATGCTTCTTCGCATAGGCGTCGTCATTGATCAGCGCGGGCTTGCGGGCGAGCTCGCTTGCGACCTTCGGATGCCCGGCCGCGAAAGCGTTCCAGGTCTTGAGCTTTTGCGTGTCGATATCGCGAGTGTCGGCGGCCTTGAACGTGGTCGTGGTATTTCCGTTGACGACGGTGCCCAGCGTTTTTCCTTCCTGCGCGATCGCTGGGGCGGCGAAAGCGACGGGAAGCGCAACTGCGATCAACAGAGTCGATATACGGTTCATATTTTCAGCTTAGTGCTCCTCGCTTGAAATGCAAAAATTGCGAGCGTGCCGTCAGGAACATAAACACGCGATTGGCCGAAGCGGGAATCACGGCGCCGGCAAGCCAACGCGGGCGCTGGCGGCGGCATGCGCGAGCGCCTCGCGCGTAAAGACCATCACCAGTTTACGCTGGAAAAGGTCGCCCGTCGGGTGAGACTCGAGCGGGCGCGGATATGGAAAGTAGGTCTCCGCGGCTCCCGCGCCAAAACGCGCGACCAGTCGCTGAACGCATGCATACGAGGCTCGCACGCCGACGCTGACGCGGCCTTTGTTCCACGGCGCCAGCCACAGACCTTCCGACGAATAGACGCCGTCGTTATTGCTTACCCATCCGGGCGGCAGCAGGCCCAGTTGTTGCGCCCGAAAGGGAGAAAGGGCAGTGGGGGGCCGGCCATTGGCGAGATATCGATCCGTCGCATCGAGCAGCGCCGCGAATCGAGCGTCGTCGAGCCGGCATTCCATCTCGAGGGCGCTTGCGCCGCGCAGCCGCTCGAGTACGGCGGGGTCAGGACGCGCGAGCACCACGTCGTCGATCGCCTGAAGTTTGGCTCCGCTTGATTCAAGCAACGCACGAAACGAGGCGGCTGACGGATCCTGCTGCCGAAAGACCACGGCTGTTACACCGTGCGTCGCCATGAAGGCGTTGAGCTGCGCGGGCGCATCGGGAATCTCGCCGCCGTCAAGAAAAGCGCCGACGATCGGCCACGCAAGAAACGGCTTTGGGTTCGGCCCGGACCATCCTTCAGCGATCCCGAAATACAACCTCGTCGCCGCCTGCCAGTACATCGAGCTGCCCATCTCTCCGTATGGCAACACGAGAATGGTTTCGCCCGGCGCAAGATGATTGCGGTACGACCCTGAGCCGAAAAATTCGGGTGTGTCGAGCTCATGAACCCATTGCGAGCCGTGCGGGTTCGGAAGCATGAATAGCACGATTAACGCAACCGCCGCGGCTTTCACGGCGCGATGCGCGCGCCACTGCGAGATCCACTGCGACGTGATTAGCGCAACGATCAGATAGATGTAGAGTGTGAAGCGGACTGGAAACGCACTGTTGATCAGAGGCATCCGCGACGCCAGCTTCCACGGCATCCCGAACAGCTCGTGACCGGCGATGTGAAGCCTCGAGCCGTACGACGCGGCGTAAACGATCGCGAGCATGATCGCCAGAAAGCGCGTTTGGGGCCGGTTCCATCGCGATTTGAGGAACCACACCACAATGATGACCAGCGGCAGGCCCAGGTATGCGCCGTTGTTAATAGCTCCGTGCGAGTAGCGAGAGGAAATCGCGGCGAGCGGCGGCAGACCTCCCAACGCTAGAGTGGCCGTAGGGATGAACATTTCGAGCAAATCGGTACCGAACGGAGTCGTCTTCCAGACCGGATGCGATGACAGGCCGCTCGCGAGGAGGGCGCGATACAAATATGGCGTCAGCGCGACGGCCGACACAGCGAGCGCGATCGCGGAAAGTATCGCGAGGCTGCGGATGCGATCCGTACCGGCGGGAATCGTCAAGTAAGCCACCAGCAGCGCGGTCGCGCCGAACATCACGATCACCGCAAAAACTTCCAGACTGATCAGGAACTGGCAAACCAGCGTCGCCGCAAGCGCGACAACGAATCCCGCACGGCCGATTTCTTCGTCCAGCCGGAGGATCGCGAGATACACCACGACGGGTACCAGAAATGCCGCGGTCAGCACCAGATGGCCTGCGGCTTGATGGCCGATCATGTAGGGCGAGAAGCCGAACAGGAACCCGCCGAGCATCGCAGGCCAGGTCCGCTTAACGACTCGGCGCGCGAGCACAAAGGCGCTCAGTGCCGTCAACGCCGGCATCAGCAGGTTGGCGAGATTGAAGGAGACCACCGGTCCGAACCGCATCGTGAGCGGCGCGGCGGCGACGCTCAGCAGCGGTACGCTGGTGACCCATGCAAGGTCAATGCCCTCGGGCGCCCAGATAATCCGCGGATGGAACGCGTCAAGGCGATGCGCAATCGCGTACGGCCACCATTGGAAACACCAGATGAAGAATTGCGGATCGAGCCGATTGCCCGCGTTGAGCTGCGTCATTCGGAAAATCAGGTCGCGCCCGTAGAAAAATATTGACGATGCCTGATAGACGACGAACGCGCCCAATGCACCTGCGAGCGGGCGCGACTTGGGGCCCTCGCCGGCGGTGATCGCGGGGATGAGCTCCGCCTCGGTCACACTCATCGCCCGATGATTCAGCATCGATCGCGCTCGCGCAAGCAGCATTCCAATATGCGGTGCGGCGCCCTGTCACCAGGTATCGACGTTGGGTCGCTTCTTGCCGGTGCGCGGCGCCTTTGGCGGCGTCGATCGCAGACCCGCGACGATCCATTTGCGCGAGTCGAGCGGATCGATGACGTCGTCGATCTCGAAGTGCGACGCGGTGTTCACCGCTTTCCCGTGGCGATACATCCGCTCCACCATTTCATCGAACAGTTCTTTGCGCTTCTCCGGCTCCTCGACCGCGGCGAGCTCGTTGCGATAGCCGAGCTTCACCGCTCCCTCCAGCCCCATTCCGCCAAACTCTCCTGTCGGCCACGCGACCGTGAAAAATGGCGCCTTGAAGCTGCCGCCCGCCATCGCCTGCGCACCCAGTCCATAGCCCTTGCGCAGCACGATCGTAAAAAACGGCACACTGATGTTCGCGCCGGTCACGAACATCCGCGCCGCATGCCGCACCAGCGCCGTCTTCTCCACCTCCGGGCCGACCATGATGCCGGGAGTGTCGCACAGGAACACCAGCGGAATGTCGAACGCGTCGCAAAGCTGCATGAACCGCGCGGCCTTGTCGGCGCCGTTGCTGTCAATTGCGCCCGCGAGATGGACCGGGTTGTTGGCGATCAGTCCGACCGGACGTCCTTCGATCCTGATCAGCGCCGTCACCATCCCGGGGCCGAACTGTCGGCGTATCTCGAGCACCGATCCGGTATCGGCCAGAGTCTCGATGACCGATCGGACATCGTAAATGCGAAGTCGATTCTCGGGAATGATTGTGCGCAACAAACGCTGGTCGGCGCATTCCCAGTCGCGAAGCTCTCCCTGGAAGTAGGATAGGTACTTCTTGGCCACTAGTACTGCTTCGGCCTCGTCCGCGACGGCAATGTCTACTACGCCATTAGCCACTTGCACATCCATCGGTCCTACTTCTTCCGGTCGAAAAATACCCAGTCCGCCGCCTTCGATCATCGCGGGTCCGCCCATCCCGATGTTAGATCCCTTGGTCGCGATTACTACATCGCAGCATCCGAGCAATGCTGCATTGCCGGCGAAGCACCGGCCGGAGTTGATACCCACTAGCGGCGCCAAACCGCTCAACTTTCCCCAATAGTTGAACGCCATGCAGTCGAGTCCTGCCACGCCAAGCCCGTCGGTATCGCCGGGACGCCCGCCGCCGCCCTCGGTGAAGAACACCACCGGGATGCGCGACTTCTGCGCGATTTCGAACATCCTGTCTTTCTTGCGATGGTTCTGTGCCCCCTGCGTTCCTGCAAGCACGGTGTAATCGTACGACATGAGGATGCATTGCGCTTTGGATTCCTCGAACAGGTCGCCGTTGACCCGTCCGATTCCGGCGACCATTCCATCGGCCGGCGTGTTCTTGATCAGGTCCTCGATCGTGCGCCGCCGCCGCTGCGCCGCAATCACCAGTGGACCGTACTCGACGAAGGTGCCCGGGTCGCACAGGTCGTCGATATTTTCGCGAGTGGTGCGCTGCCCGGTCTTGCGCCGGCGCGCGACCGCGTCGGGCCGCGCAGCATCGAGTCCAAGCGCATGACGCTCGACCACTTCCGCGAGATCGGGACGCACACGATCCAGGTCCAGGTCCTGAGCCTCGGCGCGATGCGTCGTTTCGACGTCGGCCTCCTCGATAAAAGCAAGTGGATGTCCTTCGAAGATTGCGTCGCCCTTGGCCACCGTGATGCGCCGCACGATTCCGCTCTTATCTGCCGCGATGACGTGCTCCATTTTCATCGCTTCCATGATGAACAGTTGCTGGCCGCGATGTACCCGGTCGCCTTCGCTCACATCGACGGAAACGATCGTGCCCTGCATCGGCGCCTCGATCGCGACCGTGTTCTCAGGCCCCGTGATGTCTTCGTTGTGCGCCGGCGGTGTCACGACCGTGGTGGAAGCCGCCGATGGCGACGGCGCGTTGCTCCCGGATTTGCCATGATGCAGCACTGCCAGCGGATCGTTCGCGTCGATCTTTGCTCCTGCCCGCCGTGCACCGGCACGCTCGGCGCCCGCTCTGGGAGCCGGCGCGGGAGGCTCGAAGAACAGCCGCTCATGCCCGGATTCTGCGCTGCCGACCAGCGCCGCGATATTGTCCTCGACGAACCGCGTGTACACACGATTCGCGATGAACTCGGGATGCCGCAGCAGGCTCTGCAGGAATCCAATGTTGGTCGGCACGCCCTCGATTCTGAATTCGCATAGCGCGCGATATGTTTTCGTCACCACGTCGGCGAAGTCCGCCGAGTGCGAGTGCGCAATGAGCTTGGCGAGCAGCGAATCGAAGTTCGGGCTCGTCGTGTATCCCGCGTAGCCGAACGAATCGGTCCGCACGCGCGGTCCCGACGGCGCCTCGAACGCGGTGATCGTCCCGCCCGCCGGTTTCGCGCTGCCATCGGCGCGCATCGATTCCATGTTGATTCGCACCTGCATCGCGAACCCGCGCGGTTTGGGAATCTCCGCTTGTTGCATCCCGAGCTCCGCGATCGAGTGGCCTGCCGCCAGTTGAATTTGCAGCTTGACGAGGTCGATGCCCGTCACCTCTTCCGTGACGGTGTGCTCGACCTGGAGCCGCGGGTTGGCCTCGATGAACGCAAAGCCCGCCTCGTCGTTCTTCGCGGACCCGTCGCCATTGACCAGAAACTCGAACGTGCCGAGGTTGTCGTAGCGCACCTCCTTCGCCATCCGCACCGCGGCCGCCGTCAGCCGATCGCGAAGCGCCGGCGCCAGTCCCGGGCTCGGCGCTATCTCCACGATCTTCTGATTGCGGCGCTGGATGCTGCATTCGCGCTCCCAGAGGTGGCTCACGTCGCCTGTGCCGTCGCCGATGATCTGCACTTCTATATGACGTGCGCGCGGCATCAACTGCTCGACGTACACGTCGCCGTTGCCGAACGACGCGCGCGCCTCGGACTGACAGCGCTTGTATGCTTTCTCGATTTCCTCGATCCGCGAGACGGCGCGCATGCCGCGGCCGCCGCCGCCTGCCACCGCTTTGATCATCATCGAAGCGCCCTCACCCAACGACGAAAAAAAGCGCCGCGCTTCATCGAGGCTCGTCGGCCCCGAGCTGCCGCGCAGGATCGGCACGCCGCATCGCTCGGCCAGCCGCCGCGTCTGCACCTTGTCGCCGAATAGTTCGAGTATCTCGGCGCGCGGTCCCACGAACGTGATGCCCTCGGTTGCGCATCGCCGCGCAAAGCCGGCGTTCTCGCTGAGAAAGCCGTAGCCGGGATGGATCGCATCGCAGCCCGCCGCTTTGGCGACCGCGATAATCTGTTCTCCGTCGAGGTACGCGGCCGCGCCCACGCCGCTTAGACGACGGGCCTCGTCGGCCCTTCGCGTGTGCAGCGACGTGGAATCGTCGGCCGGGAAAACGGCCACGGTGCGGATGCCCATCTCGGCGGCCGCACGGATGATGCGAATTGCGATCTCACCGCGGTTGGCGATCAGAAGACTGTTCGGAGTCATATTTCTCCCGTCTCTTTTTCGGCACGCTCAATCCTTTGCCTGAATTTGTATCTAAAGCATGATGAGCCGGCCGCGCGAAAGCGACCGCGCAACCGATTGATAGGTTCATCGCCGCGCCCTTGCGGCGAATCGGCGCGCAACCTATGTAATCCCGTGGTAAAGACGGTCTAAAGCGATGCGTTTGATGAATTAGCGGGAAGGCACGGACTACCTATCAGGCTGTTGAGACCAACATAGGAATCATTTTCAAGCTTTCAGGGCTTTTCAACACCCTGCCAGACCTACTCCTCTGTAAGATCGAAGGTTCCCTTGCTATTGCAGTGCTTCCCCTTTTTTTCTTTCAGGAACGTGCCCGACATCGTCGGCGGCGTCGCTTCAGGGTCAACCGTCGCCAGGATCTTGATGGTACAATCGTGCCCCGTCGTTTGGTGAAATGCGAGCGTGAGGTCGTCGTTGGAAATCTTTCCAGTGACTGTTCCCGTCTTAGTATTACCACTAGTAGGGGTCTCACTGAATGTGCCACCGATGTTTTTGCTCTTCTGAGTGAGAACCAGGTCAAGGGAACCTGAACTGCTAGCGCCTGTGTACGTGCCGGTCCAAGTACCCGCGACTTGGGTAATCGGCGGAGTCTTCGCTTCCACTGTGCCGGGTTCGCCGGCATCCTGAGCATGCGCGGCGGTCAGGCAAAGTAACGCCAACAGGATCGTCGATGATGCAGCGAAGGCCGTGACACGTCTGATCGAGAACTTCATATCGTTCCTCTCCATTTTTATTGCGCTCAATGGCGTAAATCTAAGTTTCTTAGCCGGAATTTCCGTTTTTGACTTTGCAAACGCACCAAGCTTAGCCCAATAGCCGCTCCAGCACCAACTCGGCGCCAGTCTTGGCGGTTGTGGCCCGCTCGCGGTGGCGGCAGTGGCCTGCTGCGAGCCGACGTTCATCCGATAGTTCACTTAGTTCACTGAGAAAATGGAAATCCGGGTTGATAGGTTCATCGCCGCGCTCTTGCGGCGAATCGGCGCGCAACCTATGTACTGTGTTCGCGACGGACAGGTGAGCATGAAGATTCTCAAATCAGCGTTGGCGGCATTGATCGGATCGCTGTGCTGCGCCGCCGCGACCAGCGTGGCCTTCGCCGCCAGCTCTCCCGCGGCAACCTCGAGCGCGGCACAAGCCGCCAGCGCCGCGACGCAAGGCCCGGGTGATCTCGGTGCTCTGATCGCCGCGGGCACGCTGCCGGATTTGCGCTGGCCCAATTTTACCGACTATCGCGACGATGTAAAAAAATTCTACGACTCGGGTGGCAATTCGATTGCCTGGATCCAGAACGGCAGGGCCGGCCCGCAAGCCGTCTCGATGATTCTGCTCTTTCAGAATGCCGCGTCGAAGGGCCTCGACCCCGACGACTACGACGCCTCGCGATGGGACGCGCGACTGGACCGGCTGCAATCGTCGGCCCCGAAAGCAGCCGATACCGACCTGGCACATTTCGATCTGGCGCTGACTGTCTGCGCGATGCGCTACATTTCCGCCCTGCATGCTGGAAGGGTCAACCCTCAACACTTCAAGTTCGGCCTGGTCGTCGGACCCGCACGCTATGACTTGGCCGAACTGCTGAGAACGCAGGTGCTTCCCGCGCCGGACATTCCCACGGTCATCGCGAAAGTCGAACCGCCTTATGACGGTTATCGGCGAGCCGAAGATGCGCTCCTCACCTACTCGAAGATGGCGAGCGCGGGTGATGCTCCGCTCATACCTGTGCCGCAAAAGGGCGTGCGCCCCGGAAATTCGTTTGCGTCGATGCCTCAGTTGGTCGCGCGGTTGCGTCAGCTCGGCGACCTTCCATCCAATGCCGACGCGCCCGCTGACTCGACCGTTTACGACGGCGCCTTCGTCGGCGCCGTGAAACATTTCCAGCGGCGCCATGGCCTCGATATCGACGGTGTGTTGGGTAAGGGCACCGTGACCCAATTGAACGTGCCGCTCAAAACCCGCGTGCAACAGCTCCAACTCACGCTGGAACGATATCGCTGGGTGCCGCCGGACTTCCCCGAGCCGCCAATCGTCGTCAACATTCCCGAATTTCGGCTGCGTACGATGCGCCGTCAACCTGCCCACTACCTGACGATGAGAGTAGTCGTCGGCAGGGCGATGCGTACGCAGACGCCCGTGTTCGCGAATAACATGCGCTACTTAATCTTCCGCCCGTATTGGCTTGTTCCGCCGTCGATCCAGCGCGCGGAGCTGGTCCCAAAGACGCGTCGCGATCCCGATTATCTGGCCGATCATGGATTCGAAGTAGTAGATGGAAGCGGCAACGTTGTTCCGTCATCTCCGGCGACGGACGAGGTCATAAGCGGACTCCGTTCCGGCGCACTGAGTATTCGGCAGCTACCCGGACCCAAGAATGCGCTCGGCCTGGTCAAGTTCATGTTCCCCAATCAATACAACGTGTACATGCACGGCACGCCGGAGCAGGAACTGTTCGCGCGGTCCCGCCGCGACTTCAGTCACGGATGCATCCGGGTCGAAGATCCGGTCGCTCTGGCGGCGTGGGTGCTGCGCGACAAGCCTGAGTGGACGGTGGATCGAATTCGCGCCACGATGAACGGCGATACCACCGTACAGGTGAATCTCAACAAGCCTGTTCCGGTACTGATTCTCTATAGTACGGCTGTAGTTGAGCCGGATGGCGAAGTCCGCTTCTTCGATGACATATACGGCTATGATGCGTCGCTGGCCAGGGTGCTGGCGAATGGCTATCCATATCCTGGCTGATTAGCCACTCCAATAGTCACTCGCAATTATATATTTCAGGCTACGCCGTGTTCCTTGAACCAGGCCTGCATCCGCTTCCATCCGTCTTTGGCGGCTTCCGGCTTGTAGCTGGGACGATAGTCGGCATTAAAGCCGTGCGGCGTATCTGGATAGATCACGATTTCTGACGGCTTGCCCGCCGCCTTGAGCGCGGCGCGCATCTGCTCGATCTGCGCAACCGGGATTCCCATGTCGGCGCCGCCGTAGAGACCGAGAATCGGCGCGTTGATCTTATCCACCAAATCGATCGGATTCTTCGGCCTGATGGCAGCCGCCGCGGGCTGCAACGGCCCATACCATGCGACCCCGGCTTTCAGAGAGGGGTTGTGTGCGGCATAGAGCCAGACCTGCCGGCCGCCCCAGCAGAACCCGGTGATGCCGAGTTTCGCGGTATCAGCCTTACCCGTGCTTTTCGCCCATGCCACGGTAGCGTCGAGGTCGGAGGCAACCTGTTTGTCGGGGACTTTGGCGACGACCTCCGCGATGATCTGCTGAACGTCGCTCATAGTCGCGACGTCGCCTTCACGCGAATAGAGCAACGGCGCCACCGCGAAGTAGCCAATTTTGGCCAGGCGCCGACAGATGTCCTTGATATGTTCATGGACGCCAAAAATCTCGTGCACCACCAGCACGGTCGGAAAAGGCCCTCCGCTCGCCGGCATCGCGCGGTACGCGGGAATCTCGCCGCCTTCGACCGGAATCTTGACCTCACCGGCGACCAATCCATTGCTATCGGTCGTAATCGTGTCGGCCGACACCGGCATCACCGCCAGCGCGAAACCGGCCGCGAGACTTCCCACCACGAATGCGCGGCGCGAGAGTTGAGTTTGCAATGCAGGCCGCTTGACGCCTGCGTCGTCCGCTCGATCCATGTTTGGTTCCCCGTCTTGTTCCCAGGATAAAGTCAGGCCGGTTGTCTGCTTCTCAATTTCTGCAAGACCGTTAGCTGGAACGCAAGGGAGTCTCGCGCATGAAGCGGACAGTTTCGGACAAATCGCGGATGCCGGCGTCTGAGCCCAGGCCTTGCGCCACCAACGCTGCCGCGGCATTGCCTAGCTTCATGCATTCCGACGGCGGCCAACCCAGCCGGATCGCGCGAATGAAGCCGGCGCAATACGCGTCGCCGCATCCTGACGTATCAACTACCGCAATATCGTGTGCCGCCAGATGCACCTTCTCGCGCGCAGTCGTTAGAAGGCTGCCATCGCCGCCCATCGTGAGCACAACTCCGCGCACGCCGAGGTCTAGCAGGCGCCGGGCTGCCTCTTCGGGTGCGTGTGATCCCGTGAGCTTGCAAGCTTGATCGGCGTTGGGCATGAACCAATCAACGAATGGCAGACACGGCTTCAGGATGGCGAGGAGCTTGGGCGAGCCTTCGCTCAGGATGTCCATGCTGGTGGTCGCGCCGCTGTCGCGTGCGCGCCGGACTATCTGCGCGGCTCCATCGCGCTCGAGTCCGCGCATCGAATCGCTGCCGCCGAGATGCAGATGCGCCGCGCGCTCGATCAACGGCCAGGGTACGTCGTCGATCGCAAAGAGGGCGTTGGCTCCGATCGCATGAAGCGCAGGTCGCTCGCCGTTTGGCCTAATCGGCAGGATGCTGGCCGAGGTCTGGATGCCGGGCTTGCGAATAACGTGGCTGGTGTCGACGCCGAAGCCGTTCAACGCGCGGATAAGTACGTCTCCCAAGGCGTCGTCGCCGACGGCGCCCACCGTCGCAACCGCGAGTCCCAATTTCGCCAGGCCAACTGCTGTGCCCGCCGCAGACCCAGCCGGCGCGAGCCGAATCTCGTCGAGCAACACGCTGCCTTGCCCCTCGGGGATATGAGTCACGTAGCGGCCGAGGATGTCGAGGACGTGGGCGCCGAGCGTCACCACCGGGCCGCTCATCAGTGACTCGGCTCCGCTTGGGGGGCGGCATTGATCCGCGCGTTGCGGCGTTCTTGCTTGCGCGCGATTTCCCGATCCTGCCGCGCGATCACCGCGGAGTGAAGCTGCGCGACGATCTTGTCGGGAAGTACGGTCACCGGCTTGCCGGTCGCCAGCGCTTGCATATAGATCGTGGCGGACTTCTCGAGCAACTCTACAAAAGTGAAAGTCTCGTCGAAATCGGCGCCGATGCAAAGCGCGCCGTGGTTCTGAATTATGTAGCAATGGCATCGATTGGCGAGCGTGCGCGCGACGTTGTCGTGCAGTTCGCGCGTGCCTGACAGCGCGTACGGCACGACCTCGACGGTATTGCCGATCGCCAGCGTGACTTCGTCGAACAGCGGCGGAATAGGCTGGTTCAGCACGCTGAGTGCGCTCGCGAACGTCTGATGCGTATGAATGATGGCGCTGACGTCGGCGCGCACTTTGTACGTCGCTACGTGCATGGGAGTTTCGATCGACGGTTTGCGCTCTCCCTCGATTCGTGCGAGGTCCAAGTCCACCACGCAGACGTCCTCGATCGTCATCCCGTCGTACCGAAGCCGCGTCGGCGTGACGACGACGACGTCCTCGTCTTCGACCAGCATCGAGACGTTGCCCGCGCTGCCGGACTTCGATCCGAAGTAACCATCGGCGGACAGCCGCTGGCTGATGCGCAGGACTCGCCGCTTGTATTCGTCGTAGCGTCCCATTTTAGAAAAGCACCGCGCTGCGGGCATCGCTTGAATTTCACGATACCGCGCAGGTGATAGCTCTCAATACACTATAGTCAATACACTATAGGATGTCTTCGATGCGCGCGCCTCACAGCTTGACGGAGTTAACCACCTGGATTTTCGTGAAGCCGAGCAGACCCCAGGGGCCGTTCTCCACGCCAATCCCGGACCACTTGGCTCCGCCGAACGGAAGATTCGGCGCGATCGCAACATGCTGATTGACCCAGGCCGAACCGCACTCCAGTTGCGATGCCACCTCAGCGCCGCGCGCCGAATCGTTAGACCATACGGAACCGCTCAGCCCGAAGTGGGTCGCGTTCGCACGGCGGACCGCATCATCGACGTCCTTGTAGGCAATGACTGGAAGCGCGGGGCCGAACTGTTCTTCATCGACGAGCCGCACGCCGTCGGAAATATTTCCGACTATAGTGGGGGCGAAGAAGTAACCTTCCTTGCCCACGCGCGCGCCGCCGGAGACGATCTTGGCGCCGTGCTTCTTCGCGTCCTCGACCAGTTCAGTCACTCGCTCGAATTGGGGCTTGTTGTTGATTGGACCGAGCTGGGTCCCGGCCTCGAGCCCGTCTCCCACCTTGACGCCGCGCGCGAGCTCGCCAAGCTTCTCGAGCAACGCGGCGTACGACTTTTCTGGAACGTACACCCGCTTGATCGCGCTGCAGATCTGCCCGGAGTTCTCGAACGCACCCCAGAAAATCTTCGCCGCGACCGCCGCCGGATCCACGTCCGGCAAAATGATCGCGGCGTCGTTGCCGCCGAGCTCGAGCGTAACCCGCTTCAGATCCGGCGCGGCTGCCGCAGCAACCTTCTTGCCCGTTTCAACCGAGCCGGTGAATGAAATCTTTCTCGGCGCCGGATGACTGGTCATCCACGCACCGAGCTCGTCGCCGCCGGAGACCACGTTGAGGACTCCGGGCGGAACGATGTCGCGCAGAATCTCGCCAAGCATCAGCGTGGTTATCGGCGTGAACGGCGAGGGCTTCAGCACGATGGTGTTGCCGGCGAGCAGCGCCGGCGCGATCTTCCACATCCCGAGCATCAGCGGGTAATTCCACGGCGTGATCGCGGCGACGACGCCGAGCGGTTTGCGCTTTATTTCGATTTTGCCCTGCGGCGTGTCCTGAAGTACCTCGCTGGGCAAATCGAGCATCGCCGTGTATGCGCACCACATCGAGGCGCCCATGATTTCCTGCCCCGCCTTGTCCAGCGGCTTGCCCTGCTCCTGGGTTAGAGTCCGCGCCAGCCCTTCGGGCGGTTGTTGCAACGCAGCCGCGCATTCCTGGAGGACTTTGCGCCGCGCGTTGATGTCGCGGCTCCAGGCGGGAAACGCACGCTGAGCGGCGGACATCGCCTGATCGAGTTCGGCCTTGGTGCAATCGGGAACCTCGGCGAAGACCTTTCCGGTGGCAGGATTGATCACGCCAGTGGATTTCGATCCCTTCACCGCCTTGCCGTCAATAGTCATGGTGTATCCGGGCATTATGAATCTCCTCAATATGCGCAATCCTTATATGCGCAATCCGTGCGGGCAAATATAATTGATTCATTACAACGCCGGTCGCATTGCGCGCAAACGGCGGACGCGGCGACAGCGTTCGCTACGACCAGGGTGCGAAATGGCGTCGGATAAAATGTCCGATAGCCAGCTGTTAATGACCGCGCGATCTCCCGATCTCAGAAGCTTAATCGCGGCTTCACGAGAAACTGGCGCGAATTAATCTCACTCTAATCACCGGGTAATCAGCGTTCTCTATCGTCCCGATGCTGCCGAAATTTGTATCGGCCGCATCAATCGAACAAGGAGGAACAAGAGAATGCGAAAAAAAATCGCACGGTCCGTTGCAATGGGCCTCGTGGCCCTGCTCATCCAACAGGGCTCGGGGGCTGCCCTCGGCGCTACGGCAGCGCCCCCCACCGCCACGCCCATCAAGCACCTGGTAGTGATCTTCCCCGAAAACATTTCGTTCGATCACTACTTCGCGACTTATCCGGTCGCAGCCAACCCAACGGGTGAGCCAGCGTTCACCGCGCGGGCGGGCACGCCGACCGTCAATGGACTCAGCAGCGCGCTGCTGACAAACAACCCGAACTTTCTGAACTCCGTCAACAACTCCACCTCCGCCAGCGGCGGTGGACCGGGCGCCGCCCTTAATCCGTTTCGCCTCGATCGGAGCCAGGCCGCGACCGCGGACCAGAACCACGACTACACCCCCGAGCAGGCCGCGGCCGACCAGGGCCTGATGGATCTGTTCCCGTATTGGGTCGGCGTGGACAGTTCGCCGCTTTTGCCGGCCGTTCCGACCGATGGCCTCACGATGGGCTACTACGACGGCAACACCGTCACCGCGCTGTGGAATTACGCGCAACACTTTGCCATGAGTGACAACTCCTACGACACAATCTTCGGGCCATCGACGCCCGGTGCGATCAACCTCATTTCCGGACAGACCAACGGCGCCGTGCCCAAATCGACGAGCGCCAGCGCCACCGCCGGCCTGCTGGTCGGGAACACCGACGGCTCGTGGAGCCTGATCGGCGACTCCGACCCGACGAGCGACGTGTGCTCCACGTCGAGTAACCCGGTCTATATGACCGGGCAGAACATCGGTGATCTGCTCAACGCCAAGAACATCACGTGGGGATGGTTCCACGGTGGATTCAATCTGTCTCTGACCAATTCCAACGGGACCACCGGCTGCGCGCGCACCACCACCTCGGCGGTGACGGGCGAAACGAAAGTCGACTACGTCCCGCATCATGCAGCGTTCCAGTACTACGCGAGCACGCAGAACCTGACTCATGCGCGTCCCAGCTCAGTCGCGAACATCGGACACACCGACGCGGCCAATCATCAGTACGACACCGAAGACTTCTTCGCCGCGCTTACGGCGAACAACCTGCCTGCGGTCAGCTTTGTCAAGCCGCCCGGCTTCGAGGAAGGTCATCCGGGCTACTCCGACCCGCTCGACGAGCAGGTCTTTCTCGTGACCGTGCTCAACGCGCTCCAGCAGTCGCGCGAATGGAGTTCCACCGCGGTAGTAATCTCGTGGGACGATTCGGACGGGTGGTACGATCACCAGATGTCGCCGATCCTCAACCAGTCGGCGAGCAGCGCGGACGCGTTGACCGGCACAGGACAGTGCGGCACCGGAGACGCCGCCCTGCCGGGCGTCAATCCCGCGCTCGCCCATGCGCAAGGCCGCTGCGGCTTCGGCCCGCGCCTGCCGTTCTTGGTGATCTCGCCGTACTCGCGACCCAACTTCGTCGATCACACTCTGACCAACCAGGTCTCCGCCATCCGCTTCATCGAGGATAACTGGCTCGGCGGAACACGGATCGGTCAGGGCTCCTTCGACGCGATCTCCAACTCGATCGACTCGATGCTGGACTTCAAGCATCCGAAACTGAACCGCCCGCTATTGCTGAATCCGTCCACCGGAGAGCCGGATCATTCCTAGATCTTCGGACCCATCAGCGACGGGCGCGCGTCCAATGCGGCGCGCGCCCGTTAATTTTGTGTCACCTGCACGCCTGGGTCATCAGGGAATCGGCGAAGCCGACAGAGCCCGGATCCGGGATTGAATGAAGATCGTGCGATGGGCGAGGATAGTCCCGGCGCGCGCATTTGCGGGAGATCGAAATGGAATTGGCAAAGCGATTCGTCGACGTGGGACTGTTCACCAACCGGCTGGACGAGATGCGCGCATTCTATGGCGAACGAATCCGGCTGCCCTACGAGGAGATGCTGCCGGTCGGCGCAGGAGTGCGGCAATATCGTTTCGGATTGCTCGGATCGGTGCTCAAGATAAATCACGTTCGCGATCAGCTACCGGCCCGAGCCGCGGGCGGCTACCGAAAGCTTTCGATTTCCGATTTGCGCACGCCGATGCCGCTTCCGTTGCAGGACCCCGACGGCAACGAGGTCGAGCTGGCGCCGAGCGGTCAGCGCGGCGTCAATCAGATCGAAATCCATATCGGCGTCACCGACGAGGCCGCCTTCGAGAATTTCTACGCCGGCGCGATGCAGGCGGAGAGAATCGGCGCGGGCCGCTTCAAGGTGGGCGAGACGATAATCAGCTTTCGCCACGATCCCGCGGCCGTGCGCGCCCGGAAATCACCGACGGCCGGCGCGATGGACGCGATCGCGTCGATGCGCGCAGTGGGGATGCGTTATATCACGGTGCAGGTGCGTGATTGCGACGGGGAGCATCGACGGTTCATGTCGATGGGTGTTTGGGAAGGCGCGGCGCCGGTGACGCTGGGCGCGGTGGCGCGGATTTCGTTCATTCGCGACCCCGACGGCAACTTCATTGAGATTTCGCAGCGGGCGTCGCTGACCGGTCCGATCCCGGGCTAACGGGCGGCACTGATTTCCACCGGGCCGACCGCGGTTGCGATCGGCCCGGTGGCGGCCGGACTCATTTCCGGGAAATTGGGGCGGTTACGCCCAGCGCGAGCGCGGGCGATTGCGCGTCGATCGATTGCGCGCGCCCGACGAGCGGAAGACGGTCACGGGCTTGGGCGCGTGAATTTCGATTTTCTCGAAACCTTCGACGTGCTCGCGATCGAGCGCGTTGCCGAGCGAGCGTTCCAGCCGCGCCAGGTTGACGCGTTCCTCCTGCGTGACGAGGCTGATCGCTTCGCCCGCCTTGCCCATCCTCGCTGTGCGGCCGATGCGATGGATGTAGCCGTCGGTCTCGTCGGGAAGATCGAAGTTAATCACGTGCGAAACGTCGGGGATGTCGAGTCCGCGGGCGGCCACGTCGGTCGCGACCATCACGCGAAACTTTCGCGCGCGGAAGCCCGCCAACGCCGCATTGCGCTGGCTCTGTGAGCGGTCGCCGTGGATCTGCACTGCCCTGACGTTGGCGCGTTGCAGCATCTTGGCGACCCGGTCGGCGCGGCTCTTGGTGCGCGTGAAGACGATCGCGCTCTCCACTTCGGGACGCTTGAGAATCTCGAGCAGCACGGGCCCCTTGTTCTCGAGCGTGACCGGATAAATCGACTGGCGAATCTGCGAGGGCGGCGCAGATTTGCCGCCGACCGTGACGCGCTCGGGCGTGGTCAGAAATTCACGCGCGATCATTTCGGGACCGGACGCCATCGTCGCCGAGAACATCATGGTCTGGCGATTCTTCGGCACCATTCGCATGATCCGGCGCAGTTGCGGCAGGAAGCCCATGTCGAGCAGCCGGTCGGCTTCGTCGATGATTACGACTTCAATTTTGTCGAGCTTGACGATGCCGCGCTCGATAAAGTCGATGAGCCGTCCGGGACACGCGACCAGCACTTGCGCGCCCTTGCGAATCTCGTCGATTTGGCGCCGTTCGGATTCGCCGCCGACGACGGTCGCGCAGCGGATGCGGGTGTGGCGTGCGATCAGATCGAACTCGCGCGCGACCTGCGCAGCAAGCTCGCGCGTCGGCATGATCACCAGCGCGGCGAGATGCCGGGTGTTCTTGCGATGCAGGCGATCGATTGTCGGGATCAGAAAGGCCGCGGTCTTGCCGCTGCCGGTTTCAGCCGTGGCAACCACGTCGCGCCCGCTGAGCGCAACCGGGATAGCTCCGGCCTGGACCGGGGTCGGTGTGTGATGACCGCGGTCTTTGATTGAACGATGGATCTCGGGTGATACAGGAAATTCAGAAAACGACAAAAGGTATCCTATGGTTCAGAGCCCCGGATTCCAGTTCGTAAAAAGTGCCGAACGTGTGGGTCTGATGGGTTGAGAGGGTGGCGTCACGGAATCCGACGCGCGCATAAAGTCACGATTGACTTGGGAGTAGGGTACAGGAAGCAGCGCACCGGCACAATGCCCCCGCCGACAAACTGTTGAATCGAGTTTGCGCTCAGAATTTGCCGTGCCTGCCGACTCCCGACGCGAAGCGCTCGGCGCCGGCGCGCGTCTCGCCTGATTGGATCGTCGCGATCCCGTAGCGGTACTCGTTTTTGAGCGCATCGTCGAGCGCCAGCGTCCAGCCCTCGTGCGCAGACATCCGGTCCGAGCGCATGCATCGCTGCGGGAAGCCCGCGATCTGTTTGGCGAGTTCGCGCGCCTGCGCCAGCGCAGTACCCGGCTCGACGACGCGATTCGCAAGTCCCATCGTGAACGCCTCCTCGCCGGAGACACCACGGCCCGTAAGGATCATGTCCATCGCACGGCTCATCCCAATCAAGCGCGGCAGCCGGATCGTGCCGCCATCGACCAGCGGCACACCGAAGCGCCTGCAATACACGCCGAAGGTCGCGTCGCGAGCGGCCACGCGCAGGTCGCACCACAGCGCCAGTTCGATTCCGCCCGCGACTGCGAATCCCTCGACCGCCGCGATCACCGGCTTGCTGAGCAGCATCCGCGTGCATCCCATCGGTCCGTCGCCGTTCTCGGTCACGCGATTGCCGCGATCCGTGGCGACCGCTTTCAGATCTGCGCCGGCGCAAAACGTGCCGCCCGCGCCTGTCAGGATCGCGACCGAGAGCGCGTCATCGGCGTCGAAACGGCGGAATGCTTGGGCGAGCGCCGCGGCGGTGGGCCGATCGACGGCGTTGCGCGCCTCGGGACGGTTGATAGTGACGATTGCGACGTCGTCCTCGATTGCGAACTCGACCAGACTCATCGAATGACCTCCCCAGCTTAAGTGCGGTTGCCCCAAAAAACCTACTTTTTCAACATTTTGCTTGTCGAGGAGTAAAGATGTACGACGCCCGAATCCAAAGAGCGACGGCTCTCGAAACCGCTGTGAGCGAATACCTCCAGCATTTGGCGGTTGTCGCCGAGCACGTCGGCTTCGAATTCCGCGATCCCGTTTGCATCGGCGATAAGACTCAGATGTTCGAGCAGCAGAGTGCCGATGCCGCAGCCCTGGAACTCGTCGAGAATTGCGAACGCGACCTCTGCGCGATGCGGATCGGAGCCGCGAATATAACGACCGACGCCGATGAAGCGTTCGCGCCCGTTCTCAGTTACTGTCGCGGCCAGACCGACGTGATTCTTGAAGTCGAGCTCGGTTAGACGCTTGAGATCCTGCGGCGACAGATCGCGCTTTATCCCCATGAAGCGAAAATAGACGGACTGTTCGCTGAGGCCCCTGAAATGCTCGTGCAGGCGTTCCTGATCGTCGGGGCGAATCGCGCGGATCCCGATCTCGGCGCCGCCGAGCATCCTGGCATCGGCGGAATATTTCCGCGCGTCGCTGAGTATGTCGCGATCTCCCATTGAATTGACTGTCGAGTATACGAACCTGCCGGTGAAGGATTGTCACGAACTTGTCGTGCAGGAATGCAATTCGGGACGTTTCAAGCTCGCACAACGCCGACGCGCGGGCCATCGCGACTCACGTCTTATTCGGTTCGTCGAGCTTGATGAACTTGAGCGACGCGGAATTCATGCAGTAGCGCAACCCGGTCGGCCGCGGACCATCGTCGAACACGTGCCCGAGATGTGCGTCGCATTTCGCGCACAACACCTCGGTCCGCTTCGTGAAAAATGAACGATCGGTCTCCGTCCTGACATTCTCCGGCGCGATCGGCTGATAGAAGCTCGGCCATCCCGTGCCGGATTCGAACTTGGTGTCGGAGTCGAACAGCGCATTGCCGCAACAGATGCATCGATACAGACCCTTGTCGTGATTCTCGGCGTACAGGTTTGAGAATGGGCGCTCGGTGCCCTTTTTGCGCGCGACCTCGTACTGCTCCGGGGTCAGCTCCTTGCGCCATTCCTCGTCCGTCTTGACGACTTTATCTTCCATCACGAGTCCCTTTCTTTGGCCGGAATCGGTGAACTCTACTATCGATACTTTGACGATGCCCGGCGCATCCGGATCCGGCGAATTACCGGACGCATCGGATGTGACGCCGGTTTCAGCGTAACCGAATGCGATGATCGCCGGTATCGCGGCAATCGCGGCGATGAATACTCGCCGCCCGATTAGACGCTCGTTCTGACCATCGGAATTGTTCCTGGCTTCAGCCAACTTTCGATCCGCTGTCTTGATCATTGCATATTAGACAACGGCGACGAAGCCGGCGCGCAGCTTCCCACGTATCGTAACGCCCCGCTAGATCGAATACACGAACAGCTTCTGTTCCTTGGGTCTAAGAAAAACATTCGCGCCCGGCTCCAGGTGCAGCGCCTGGTAGCGTTCGTGATCGATCTCGACCTGCACCATGTCGCCCCATTCGGCGACCAACTCGATCTTGACCTGCGGACCGGCCGGATTGATCGACTTCACGGTCGCGGGGAACGTCTGCTTGCCGTTGGGCTTCATCACGATTTCAAGCAGATGCGGCCGCACGTAGAGGATCGCCTTGCCGGTCTCGGGATGCGCATGGGCATGGGTATTCTCGAGTTCGACGGCCGTATCGCCGAGAAACACGCGGCCGTTCTCGATTCGGCCGTGGAACAGGTTCACGTTGCCCAAAAAGTTGTACACGAAAGCGTTGGCGGGATGATGATAGACTTCCTCGGCCGAGCCGATCTGCTCGATGCGCCCCTGGTTCATCACGACGATCCGGTTGGCGAGTTCCAGCGCCTCTTCCTGATCGTGAGTGACGAAAACGCTGGTTATCTTGATCTCGTCGTGCAGCCGCCGCAGCCAGCGGCGCAGTTCCTGCCGCACCTTGGCGTCGAGCGCGCCGAACGGCTCGTCGAGCAGCAGGACTTTTGGCTCAACGGCCAGCGTGCGCGCGAGTGCGACCCGCTGGCGCTGCCCGCCGGAGAGCTGCGAGGGGTAGCGATCGGCAAGAAAATCAAGCTGCACGAGCTTCAGCAGCTCATGCACGCGCCGCGCGATCGCGGCCTCGGCGGGGCGTGCGCGCCGGGGGATCACGCGCAGCCCGAAGGCGACGTTTTCGAACACCGTCATGTGGCGAAATAGTGCGTAGTGCTGAAATACGAAACCAACCTTGCGCTCGCGAACGCTGACGGCGCTGGCGTCCTCGCCGTGGAACAGCACCTCGCCGGTGTCCGGCGTTTCCAGCCCCGCGATTATCCTGAGCAGCGTGGTCTTGCCCGACCCCGACAGCCCCAGCAGCGCGACCAGCTCGCCGGTTTCGATATGCAGGCTGATATTGTCAACCGCAACGAAGTCGCCGAACTTCTTGGCTATGTTTCTGAGCTCGATACTCATGCCGCAACCTTGACCGCCAAATTGTCCTGTTCCTGCTTCGCGGGAACCACGCGGCGCTCCAGAAAACGCTTGGCGATGAGCGTCGCGATCGCGAGCAGGGTGAGCAGCGACGAGACCGCAAACGCGGCCGCGAACTGGTAATCATTGTACAGAATCTCGACGTACAGCGGCATCGTGTTCGTGTGCCCGCGGATGTGCCCCGAAACCACCGAGACCGCGCCGAACTCGCCCATCGCGCGCGCGTTGCACAACACCAGGCCGTACAGCAGCCCCCACTTGACGTTGGGCAGCGTCACCCGAAAAAACATTTGCCATCCACCGGCGCCCAGCACGATCGCGGCTTCTTCCTCCTCGCTGCCGACTGCCTGCATGATCGGGATCAGTTCGCGCGCGGCGAGCGGAAACGTGACGAAGATTGTCGCCAGCACGATTCCCGGCTCCGCAAAGATGACCTTGATGCCGTGAGCGGCAAGGAACCCGCCAAGCGGCGCGCGCACCCCGAGCAGCAGCACGAACAGCATCCCCGAGATGACCGGCGAGACCGAGAACGGTATGTCGATCAGCGTCAGCAGCGTTTGCTTGCCGGGAAAATCGAAGCGCGCGATCGCCCATGATGCGGCGATTCCGAATGTAACGTTGAGCGGCACTGCGATCGCGGCGGTCATCAGCGTCAGCCGAATCGCGGCGCGGGCTTCAGGATCGGCGATCGCGGCAAAGTAAGCGCCGATGCCCTTCTGCAGCGCCTCGGCAAAAACCGCGATTACCGGGATGAAAAGAAATAGCGCGAGAAACGCGAGCGCGATCGCGATCAGCGCGATTCTGACCATCGGCGGATCCGCCGTCCCGGGTCTTTTCGGTTCGCGTTGCGGCTGGCCGGCCATCTCTAACCTCAAGCCGCCAGCCGGCGACTGCTCCACCTTTGCAACATGTTAACGCCCAGCAGAATCACGAACGACACCGTCAGCATCACCACCGCGATCGCCGTCGCGCCGGCGTAATCGAATTGCTCGAGCTTGCTCATGATCAGCAACGGCACCACTTCGGTATGCATCGGCATGTTGCCCGAAATGAATACCACCGAGCCGTATTCACCGAGAGCGCGCGCGAACGCGAGTGCGAACCCGGTCAGCAGCGCGGGAATCAGCGCGGGCGCGATCACCAATACGAACGTCTGTAAGCGGCTCGCGCCGAGCGTCGCCGCGGCCTCCTCGTATTCCTGATCGAGATCCTCGAGCACCGGCTGGATGGTGCGAACCACGAACGGCAGTCCGACGAAAGTAAGCGCGACTGCCACTCCGAGCGGGGCGTACGCGACTTTTATTCCAAGCGGCGCGAGGTATCGCCCAATCCATCCGTTGCCCGCATAAATCGCGGTGAGAGTAATTCCCGCCACCGAAGTCGGCAGCGCGAACGGAAGATCGACCATCACATCAATCAGGCTTTTGCCCGGAAATTCGTAACGAACCAGGCTCCACGCCACGATGAACCCGAACACCGAGTTGACCAACGCTCCTGCAATCGATGCGCCGAAGCTCAGCCGGTAGGCCGCTATGGTGCGCGGACTTGCGACTGCGGCCCAGAACTGAGGCCAGGTCAGAGTGAAAGTCTTGAAGAAGATCGTCGAGATCGGAATCAGCACGACGATTCCGAGGTACGCGAGCGTGAAGCCCAGCGTCAGGCCGAATCCCGGCAGCACGTTGTTCCGTTTCGTGTTCGTTGCCATCGCGCGACGCTCCGCCCCGACTTTCCTAACCTCCCGGTTGATAGATCTTGTCGAATACGCCGCCGTCGCCGAAAAACTTCGGCTGCGCCTTCTTCCATCCGCCAAAATCCGAATCGATCGTGAGCAGGCTCATGCTTGGAAATTGGCTCGCATACTTCGCCGCGACAGCCTTGTCGCGCGGACGGAAAAAATTCTGCGCGATCATTTCCTGACCTGCGGGCGTGTACAGAAATTCCAGATACGCCTTCGAGACCGCGGCCGTGCCGTGACCGCGGTCCACCTTGTCCACCCACGCGACCGGCGGTTCGGCCAGGATGCTCAGCGACGGATACACGACCTCGAACTTGTCGGCGCCAAATAGCTTGATCGCCATCCGCGCCTCGTTTTCCCACGCAATCAGCACGTCGCCGATTTCGCGCTCGACGAAAGTAGTCGTCGAGCCGCGCGCACCGGAATCGAGCACCGGCACGTTTTTGTACAGCACCTTCACGAACGCCGCCGCCTTCGCCTCGTCACCGCCGTTGCGTTTGAGCGCGTAGCCCCACGCGGCCAGGAAATTCCATCGCGCGCCGCCTGAGGCCTTCGGATTCGGCGTGATTACCGAGATGCCCGGTTTCACCAGGTCATCCCAGTCGTGAATCTTTTTCGGATTTCCCTTGCGCACCAGCAGCACGATGGTCGATGTGTAGGGACAGCTGTTGTCGGGCAGGCGCGATTGCCAGTTCGACGGAAGCAGATTCGCCTTCTCGACGATCGCATCGATGTCGCCGGCGAGACCGAGCGTCACCACGTCGGCCTCCAGGCCGTCGATTACCGCACGGGCCTGCTTGCCCGAGCCGCCGTGCGATTGGTTGATAGTGACGTCGTCGCCCGTCTTCGCTTTCCAATCCTTCGCGAACTGGGCGTTGATCGATTCATAAAGTTCGCGGGTCGGATCGTACGATACGTTGAGAAGTGTGACTTGGGCTCCGTGCGCGGCGCCCACGCCCAGAACAACGCTCGCCGCCACCGCGATGGCGCCGAGCGTATGTGTCAATTTCAATCTGCGACCGAACATTCCCTGCTCCAGCTTCCTCAGAACGAAATCTGCAGTTGCGACTCGAAGACGCTTTCGTTGGTCCGGTCCCTCGGCAAGGCCGTGGTTCCGGCGCCTCCGTCGAAGTACGTGTTCGCATAGTCCCACTGCCACTTGATGTTCGAGCTCAGGTACCAGTTGATGCCCGCCGCAAACTCGGTCGCAGTCTTCGCGGCCAGGCTCGGATTGGCGAAACCGAGCTGGAACTGTCGGCTATCCGCCGCGACGTTGCTGATTCTGGCCGCCAACTCCCATCCGCCCCACCATCCGTTGCGCGGGTCGAACGGATGAGTTGGCTTAACCCACCCGTAAGACGCATCTTCGCCCGTCAACACGTACGAAGCCTGCGCGAAATAGCCGGTGTCGGTGAAGGTATCGGTGCGGTTGATCTGCTTTGTGAACGGGATGGGAGCCCCGTTTGTCGCCAACCGGTTCAGCGAGTGCTCGTCCTGCGCGTATTCGGCCATTAATCCGAACGGCCCCACGTAGTAGTAGGCCTGCGGCTCCAGCCGCGTGCGCAAGCCCGATGCGGTCACGCCCGAGTTGTAGCTGAACCAGGTGCTCATGCCGTACGTCTTGTAGGACGAGACTGTGATGCCGCGTTCATCGCCATAAGAACCGGCGATACCGAAGCCCAGCGCCTTCAGCCATCGGTTTTCGGTGAGTTCGAACGGCGTCGCGAAGATTCGGCCGACGAAATCCTTGCCGTCGTTGCTGTCGATGTCATACGTGTCGGACGCGGTGTTGTTTGGCACCCCGTTCGTCAACGCGGCGTCATAGAAGACCCGGCTGTCCAGCAGTTTGCCGTGCAGGTCGAAACCAGTGTCGCGGTTCGGGACCAGGTTCTGGATCTCCGAGCGCTGGCTGAATTCCAAGTCGCGATCCGACTGTAGGCGCTCGAGATCCAGCGGCGCCTTGAACTTCCCGGTCCTCAGGCTGGCAAATTCGAAATAGGTGATATTGAGGTAGGCGTCTTGCAGTACTACCTTGCCCTGGCCGAAGTCGGGCGTGATGTTGAAGTTGTAATACTTCCCAACCGAGCCGGTGAGAATCGGCCGCACTCGGTCCAGATAAAACGTGCTGCCGACGTCCTTGTCCGCGCCGCTGGTGAAGAAGCGGCCGTCGCCCTGGATGATTCCGCCGAAACCGATATTGTAGTCGTGGTTGGGCGAAGACAGCGAGAAGCCTTCGTCGCTCGCCTTGACGATCGGCCACTCAAGCGCCCTCTTCTGCTCCGTCTGCGCCTCAACCTCGATTTTTTGGCTCTGAACGTCGAGTTTCTGGGCCTGAACGTCGACCTTTTGATCGATCACTTTCACCTTCTGGCCGAGCCCTTCCAGCGTACCGACCCGCTGCTCGAGTTGCTTAATTTCTGTCTTGAGCAATTCGATCTCCCGATCCTTCGGATCTGTTGATCGCTTCGATTGCGCATGCGCCGGCCCGGCCGGCAGCATCACCCCGGTAATTACCGCCGCCAGCACTACTGGCAGGATCGGCAAAGTGCATTTTCTCATCTCGAAAGCCCCTCATCGTCTTGGGAACTTCCGGATGACCGGTCAGCTCGCGATTGTGATTGACGGCCCTATTCATGGCGCGCCGGATCCTTCCCTGGTCCGGGCTCCTCCCTGAATTTTCAATGGTCGTGGACAATTCATTTCGATCGGCGGCTAGCGTTACCCACGACCGGGCTTGTCGAAGCGAAACTTCTCTTTGCGCTCGATTTGCACGACTCGCGAATCTTGGATTACTACCTCTACCGACCCAAAACGCACGCCGCTGATGGCGCTTGCGATGCGCCGCAGAATCTCGTCGCCTGGATCGGGCTCGGGCTGAACCTCGCGCCGGCCGGTAAGAATTGAGTCCACTTTCATAATCTATCCCATTAGATGACTAGACTAATCTCCAAAAAAAGAGCAACCCTGGTTTCAAATCGCGAAACTCAACGATTCATTGCCGGTAACTACCGCCTCGACGTGCTTGAGCATGTCCGCCAGCGAAGTCGAGTCCATTATCTTCGCGGTCGCGTCGCGGACTTCCTTCATCACGATTCTAATTCCACAAGTGCGCTCATCGCGGCATTCACGGCATCGCATGTATGCCATCTTGCTGACGCATGGCAACGGTGCGATTGGCCCGTCCAATACGCGTACAATGTGCCCAACGCTGATCAGCTGAGGATCGCGGCGAAGGAAATATCCGCCGCCCTTACCCTTCTTGCTCTGGAGGAGCCCCTGGTTCTTGAGTTCGAGCAGGATTAGTTCCAGAAACTTGCGCGGGATACCTTCGCGCTGGGCCAAATCAGATATGAGCACGGGTCCCTGACCGTATTCCTTGGCCAATACCATCATCGCCTTGAGGGCGTATTTCGACTTTTTCGAAAGCATTTTATCGACCGTTTAATCGATAGGGTCGCTAGATTAAAGATCGGGACGATTTTAGTCAAGAGTCTCGGATTACAAATATTTAGACGCTGCCGGACTGAAAATTCCGGCGTCGCTTCAGCGCGCCCTGGCCTTCAGCTCAGCGTACTTGTCGAGCATCTGGAGCACGGTATCGCGTGGGGCAGGCCGCAGCGCGAAAATCAGCCGATCGAGGCCAAGGTCGAGGAGTTTTTTGATGTCTTCCTCGTTTGGACCGACGCCAAACATCGAGACGGAAAGCTTCTTGCGGCCGGCCTTCATCCCCGCTTCGGCAAGCGCTTTCAGGTTGGCGGCGAGATCGTAACGCGGAAAATTGATCGGCATCCATCCGTCGCAATACTCCGCGACGCGATCGAACGTCTTGGGCGATTGCGAACCGAGGATAATCGGCGGTCCACCCGCCTGGACAGGTTTGGGGAACGACCAGATCGGATCGAAGTTCACGAACTCGCCGTGAAACTCGGCCGCCTCCTTGGTCCATATTTGGCGCATCGCGAGAATTTTTTCCTTGACGATTTTCCAGCGCCGCTTGAACACCGCGCCATGATTCTCCATCTCCTCGACGTTCCAGCCCGCGCCGATGCCGAAGATCACGCGGCCGCCCGAAATCATGTCGAGCGACGCCACTTCCTTGGCGAGCGTGATCGGGTCGCGCTCGATCACCAGGCAGACTCCGGTGCCGAGTTTGAGTTTCCTGGTTACGGCGGCCGCCGCGCCGAGCGCGACGAAGGGATCGTGCATATGCCAGTACTCTTTTGGCAATTCGGTTCCGCCGGGGAAAGGCGTCTTGCGCGACGCGGGTATGTGAGTGTGCTCGGGAAAGAACATCGACTCGAAGCCGCGTTCTTCAGCCGCGAGCGCCAGTTCGATCGGCTGGATTGCGTAGTCAGTCGGGAACATAAAGATTCCGAATTCGGCCATGGCGATTCCTCCTGGATCAGGCGGCAACGGGTCGTCGTCTCAGCGAAAACTTCCGTGCGAATCCGAGCATCGATCACAAGGATGACAGAAAAAATCGTGGAATGAAGGGTGCGCAGGCATTGCCTGCACCCTCACCGGCCGGCCGTGGCCCGGCGTCGTCAGGTACTTATCCGCTGCTCGACGCTCCTAGTCCCAAGAATTGCCCTCTTATATGATCGATTCGCTCGGGCGGCTTTCCGTGGGCAACGAAAAAGGAGAATCAATCAAATGAAGGTCGTTCTCGATCAGAAACTGTGCGAAGGAAACACAAAATGCCAGCAGGCGGCGCCGGAAGTGTTCGAGGTGCGAGACGACGACAAGAGCCATCTGTTGATCGACAGTCCGCCCGAGCGCATGCGCGAGAAGGTCGAGCTTGCGGCTCGGCTGTGCCCCCGCCAGGCCATTACGATCAGCGATGACTAGAGGCCCGACGGATCAGAATGCGGAATCGAGACGGAAATCGCGGGATCGCGGAGACACTTTTCAATGGAAACTGAGAATGCACTGTCACTGGAATCGTTGAACATCATTGGACCCGACCATTACGCGAAAAACGGCTATCCGCATCGCGAGTGGACGTATCTGCGCAAGCACAAACCGGTTTTCTGGTGCGAGTATCCAAAGACCGATCCATTTTGGGCGATCACCAAACACGCCGACATCATACAGATCTCCAAGCAACCGCGACTGTTCCTCAACGGCCCCCGCTTGCTGGTGTTTGTCAACGAGCAGGGGATCGAGCGGGGTCCGACGCCGCCGTTCCGGCACCTGCTCGACATGGATCCACCGGACCATGGCGAATATCGCGCGGTTGTCAGCCGCCGTTTCACGCCGCGCGGCGTGCGTCCGCTGCAGCCTGAAATCGAGCGCATTACGCGCCAGGTGCTCGACGACGTGACGGGGCGTGACAAGTGCGACTTTGTCACCGACGTATCGTCGAAGATTCCACTCGCCGTCATCGCCGAGTTGCTCGGTGTTCCGCATAAAGATTGGGAGCAACTTTTCAGATGGACCAACGAGACGATCGGCAGCGGCGACCCTGAGTTCCAGGCTGGAACGACCGCGCAGCAGACGATGGATCGTTCGCGGCTGGGCCTGTTCCAGTATTTTACCGAGATGGTGGCGGAACGGATGAAACACCCGACCAACGACATCACCAGCGTCGTCGCCAACGGCAGGGTCAATGGCCAGCCGATACCGCAGTTCGAGATGTTGTCCTACTATTTCCTGCTGGTCGTGGCCGGCAACGAGACCACGCGCAACGCGACCACCGGTGGTCTGCAAGCTTTCATCGAGCATCCCGACCAGTGGCAAAAGCTCAAGCGCAATCCTGCGTTGATCGACTCGGCCGTCGAGGAGATCGTTCGCTGGACGACACCGGTTATTCAGTTCGCGCGGACCGCGGCCGAAGATACCGTGATTCGCGGCCAGAAGATCAAAGCCGGCGAATCGGTGTGCCTGTTTTATCCGTCGGCGAACCGCGATGAAGAGGTTTTCGAGGAGCCTTTCAAGTTCGACATCAGCCGCGATCCGAATCCGCATATCGCATTCGGCCTCGGGGAGCATTCCTGTGTCGGCGCAAACCTGGCGCGGCTCGAACTGAAGGTGATTTTCAGCCAACTCGCCAAGCGCCTCGATCACGTCGAACTCGCGGGCCCCGTCGAGCGACTGCGCTCGAGCTTCGTGGGCGGAATCAAGCACATGCCGATCCGCATGAAGATGAAGCCGGCGGCAGCCGCGGCCTGAGGGCACGCCTTCGATGATAACTCCGCGCAGGTCCGCCGACCGCGGACGCACGAAGCTCGACTGGCTCGACAGCCGCCACACTTTCTCGTTCGGCGACTACTACGATCCCGGCCAGATGGGATTTCGCACGCTGCGCGTAATCAACGAGGATCGCGTCCGCCCCGGCGCGGGTTTTCCCACCCATGGGCATCGCGACATGGAGATTATCACCTACATTCTTGAGGGCGCGCTCGAACACAAGGACAGCATTGGCACCGGCTCGATCATTCGTCCGGGCGAAGCGCAGAGAATGAGTGCTGGGGCGGGAATCACGCACAGCGAATTCAATCATTCGAAAACCGACCCGGTTCATTTTCTGCAAATCTGGATCACACCCTCCACGCGCGCAATCGCTCCGGGCTACGAGCAGCGAACCATCGACGATGCGAAGGCGCGCGCTGGCTTCGCGCCTGTAGGCTCTCCCAATGGCCGCGATCAGTCCGTGAAGATTCATCAAGACGCCGTGCTATCGGTCGCGAAGCTCGAGCGCGGACAGACTGTCGGGACCAATCTGAAGAAGGGCCGCCATGGATGGGTGCAAGTGGCGCGCGGCACTGTCACAGTTAATGGTATCGCGCTCGCGCAAGGCGACGGCGCCGCAATCAGCGACGAAGAGAAAGTGACGATCGTCGCCAACTCCCCCGCCGAAGTGCTGTTCTTCGATCTTGCCTGAGTGCGCCGCGCCGCTCGAGCGCTCAGTCGGGCCTCGTTGCCGCACGCAGGCGCGCAAGATCGTATTCACGCAGCTGATCGATTCTATCCACCGTCACGTCGGGCGCCGCGTACCTGGCCATCTCCTTCGTGTCGGCTGCGTAATGCCCCTGCCGGGGCAACACCGTCGTCACGCGCGCGCCCCACGCCTTCTTCACAGCGTCCAGGATTCGCACCTTATCATCGATCAACACGTAATGATCCGCGGGATAGCGCGACCGCACGTCGTCGAGTTCCTGTTCCTTGTGGATGTAAATCATCACCTTTTCATCAACAGCTTCGCGCAGTCCCGACCGCTCGATCTTGAGCGGCTGAAAGATCATGTCGCCATCGGACAGGATCGCCGCCTCGCCGTATTGTTTGAATTTTTCGATCACGTCGAGCGAGCACGGGAACAGCCGGTTCGCGAAATGGTAGTTCATCAGGAAGTACGACACCGCGATGATTCCGAAGTCGCGCGGATGATTGACCCGGTAGCGTTGCAGCGCGCCGAGATAGTCGGCGTAGCCGAGCTCGGTGCGCAACTGCTCGAAATAATCCCAGTAGCGCTGTTGATGCTCGTGGCCGATGTCGCGCTCGAGATTGCGCATCATGTCGGCAATGATGTGATCGTTGTCGATCAGGGTGTTATCGACGTCAAACAAAAAAACGACATGTTCTGCGCTCATCGGACTGAACATCCTCCGCCGACAATCATTGCGATTGTTGGCCTTCAAGCCAAACGGATTAGTTGTCCGCCAACCGGCGGACGGACTAATCCACGGGCTGCCTATTCGAGTCGCGAATGAATATAGGTCGTTACGCGCAAGCCCAGGGGATCAGGCGGTCCGGTCATCTCTCTTCCGATTCACGCAAGACACGGCTGATCCGAGCCATCAGTTCGCCCGAGTTGAAGGGCTTGGTGATGTAGTCATCGGCGCCGAGCGAGAAACCCTTAACCACTTCAGCTTCGTCGTGATGCGCGCTGACCAGGATTACCGGAGTACTTCTGGTCGCGACATCGCTGCGCAGAGCGGTCAGCGCTTCGAACCCATTCATATGCGGCATCGCCACGTCCAGCAGCACCAGGTCGGGTTCTTTCCTACGGGCAATATCAAATGCCTGCGCACCGTCGTGCGCGATATCACACTCGAAATTGAAGTGCCTCAGGATCGTTGAGATCATAACGATGGTGGTCGCGTCGTCATCGGCGAGTACTACCCGCCGGGCGCCGTTTCGAGTTGAGGGTTGAATCGCAACTGCCGCACTCTCGACGAATCTGAGGACGCGGTAGGCCCTGAGCAGCAATTCCTCGGGCTGGCACGGGCGCGTCATGAAGTCGCGGTTGAGGTCGGCGACCGCCGCGAATCGCGTCGCCAGATCATCGAGTGTGCCGATGATGACCGCCGGCTTGCGGCTGCGCGCGATCATTTCGATCGGGGACGGTTGATCGCCGGTGCCGATGGCCGAAGCGTTGACGAAGCAAGCATCGAAAGGAGAAAAGGAGTTGAGCCCGGGAATATTCGGTGCCGCTCCGACCACGTGGCCGAATCCACGGACGGTCCCCAGCACCGCGATGATCGAATTCGCTTCGGGCGTTTCGAATCCCATCAAGGCGAATCTCTTGCCGGCTAACGATTGTTTAATGATCTGGTCCACGGGGGATTCGGTCCTCCTTGCTGCCGAAAAAATGCCGAACAGTCGATCTGCCAGGTCCCAACGCGCGCTCCGCCAGGCGAGATTGACCCTGCGCTGATACGCAATGTGCGTGCCTTGCGGCGATGACAAGCAAAGGCTCAGATAGCGCAGAGCCGTCGCCAGATTACGTCGCGGAGCAGACCCTACAAGGTCTCGGATTCAACGGCTGACCGAAGCGGCGACAGCCATGTCGCGCTTTGGGACATGATGAGACGCTCCGATTCATGTCAAAATGGGACAGCCTGGATGATTGGTCCACTGGATTGATCCGTGCTCTGGCGGCCGGAATGCTCAGCTTGACACTGCCGGTCCCATTGCGCGAAACGGATGCATCATGAGCGAGAAAAGCAGCCTCCTGAGCCCTGCCGCGCTATGGCGACGGCTGGGGTTGGCGCGCCACAACTGGCCCGGCAGATTTACCGTTCTGCTCGCGACGATTCTGCTGCTGCTCGTCTCTCAGCCGATTTTCTCGGGCCACGCCTTCGCGCAGATTTTTGCGGACGCGGCGATATCTCTTGTGCTGCTGTCCGCTCTTTATGCATTTCGCGCGACCAAGACCTACTTCACGATTGCGCTAATACTGATGGTACCTGCGATCGGAAGCCGATTCGTGTTGCAATTCACGTCAAACCCAACCCTCGAGATGGTCGGCGCGGTCTGTTCGTGTCTGTTCCTGACCGTGACGGTCTTTGCCCTGGTATCCAGGCTGTTCACCGTAAAGAGCGTTACCTTCGACATTATAAGCGCCGCAATTTGCGCCTACCTGCTGATCGGCGTCGCGTGGGCCTATGCCTTCGCATTCGTCGAACTGCGGCATCCCGGTTCGTTCAGCGCAGCACTCTTCCAGAGGCCGACGGGCAACATGGCGCCGCTCCTCGCCTCGCTTCACACCTTCGTCTACTACAGCTTCGTGTGCCTGACGACGACGGGTTTCGGAGATATCCTGCCTGTCTCCGAGGGCGCCCGCAGCCTCTCGGTGATGGAGGCGGTGTTCGGCCAATTGTATATGGCTATTCTGGTCGCGCGGCTGGTCGGTCTCGAGATCGCTCAATCGATGAAAGAGGAGCGTTAGCCAGATGTCGGGTCCGATTTGCGAACCGGCTGTTGGCGTGATCCGTAAACATATACTAAGTAGTGATTTGCTGATGTACGTTGGCTTGCGATGCGATTGACCTGACTATTATTGCGGGGGTGGCATCGATGACCAGAATCAAGAGTCTGCTGGTGGCAACGACGGTTCTGCTGATGCTGGCGACACCCGCATTCGCACAGTACATACCATGGCCGACCCCCTTTCCTGCCGCGCCTGCATGGGGTGATTACGACGCCGGCCACGTTTGGCACGATGCCGCATGGTGGTGGGATTCGCAGCCCGATTGGGTCAAGCAACATCACCCTGAATGGTGGGGCGACTTCGACAATGATCACCTCTGGCGCCCGGCCGGATGGTGGTGGGATTCGCAGCCCGCGTGGGTACGGGCGCATCACCCTGAATGGTGGGGCGACTTTTACCAGGGCCAGTGGTACCCCGCCGCCTGGTGGTATCAATATCAGCCGCAATGGGCGCGCGAGCATCATCCTGAATGGTGGGGCGATGTTGACCACGGCGTTTGGTATCCGGCTGGATGGTGGTGGCAATTCCGCCGCGATTGGGTACTGGAGAATCACCCCGAGTGGTGGGGCAATGATTGGAATGGCGTCTGGTATCCCGCGCCGTGGTGGTGGCAATTCCAGCCCGACTGGGTGCTTGAGTATTATCCGGATTGGTGGGGCGACTATTACGAGGGCGTCTGGTACGCGGCGCCGTGGTGGTACCAGTATCACCCCGATTGGGTTCGGAGGCATCATCCGGATTGGTGGGGTGAGTTCGACGATCACCATTATTGGCGCCCGGCGGGATGGTGGTGGCAGTATCACCCCGACTGGGTGCGCCAGAATCATCCCGAGTGGTGGGGCGAATTCGACGGCCAGCACGTTTGGCGTCCCGCCGGATGGTGGTGGCAAAACACGCCCGACTGGGTGCGCCAGAATCATCCCAATTGGTGGGGCGCGTTCGACGACAGCAAAGTTTGGCGTCCCGCAAGTTGGTGGTGGGAAACCAAACCCGACTGGACGCGCGAGAATCATCCCAACTGGTGGGGTGACTTCGACGACAAACACGCCTGGCACACCGACACCTGGTGGCACGATCATGATGCCGCCTGGGCAAACCAGCATCATCCCGAATGGAAGGGCGACTTCGACGTAAAGCACGTCTGGCACGACCTCCACTGGTGGGCGGTGAAAAACCCCGCTTGGGCATTGCAGCATCATCCCGAGTGGACCGACGCAATGCGCGAGTCAGTAACGCGCCAACATGGCGAGCAACAGCAAGCCCTCCAGCGCCAGCATGATGTCCAGATGCAGGAGCTCGAGCGCAATCGCGTCCAGCAGCAGCAGGAGACCGACCGCAACCGCGGCCAGCAAATGCAGGACCTTCAGCGAATCCATGACGCGCAAGCGCAGGCTCTCGAGCGTCAGCATCTGCAGGATGTCCAGAAGCGCGAGAAGGCCGCTCCTGAACAAGCAAATGAAGCCGAGGACAATGGTCAGTGGCGACAAGTCGAGGATAGTCACACCCAGCAAGCAGCGGAACTCTTGCGCCGCCATCAGCAGGAAACACAGGCGCTCGTGCGCAAGCAGGCGGCCGATCAACAGGAGGCTCAACGCCGGAATTTTGCACAACAGCAGGAGCTACAGCGTCAGCACTCGCAGCAAATGCAGTCCTTTGAGCGGCAGCACACGCAGCAGATGCAGGCCTTCGCGCGTCCGCGCGCCGGCGGGGGCGGCGGGGGCGGCGGCCGACCTGGGCATCGCTAGAGCTGAAACGGGGATACGAGTTCGAAGTACTAATCACCGACGCACGAGCGCCCGACACCCTAAGAGTGTCGGGCGCCCGTCGCAATTATACTAGCGGCGCTCGAACTGCTTCGTACCGTACAGCATTGACCGCGCTCCGCGGCCGATCATTCATTGCGGAATCCAGATGGGAGCGGCGCTGAACAGATGGTCAACGATACCTATCTGGTACGCGAGGAACAGGCCAAAGCCGAAACTCAGTAGTCCCGAGCCGGTGACGAGGCCTTGATGGATCCAGAGCGCTCGCCGCGACACAACCATGAACGGCGTGGCGATTGCGGTGGTGATGAGCCCCATTCCGATTATCGTACCGACGCAGAAAATCACGAGGTAGAGCGTCGCCCATAGCGGTTGCGGAATCGCGCTCAGAACCAGCAACGCAATCGCGGCGCTGCCGGCGAGTCCATGGACGAGGCCGACTGCGAATGATCTCAGCAGCGGACGGCGCGCGGCGAACGGCGGCAATCTGTCAGCGGAGATGCGATGGTCGTGATGCATCGCATCGTCGGTATTTTCCTGAGAAACGACGTGAACGTGCGAATGCAAATGCATCGCGCCGCCGTGGGCGTGCGCGTGCGCATGGACGACCAAGCCTTCCTGCTCCGACAAACTCGCGCGCATCCGAGTCGCCGCTTTGCGCATCAAGCTTGCTGCCGCGCCGACGCCGAGCATAATCAGCACGACCGCGACCGCGAATTCCATCGCCAGTCCGAGCCGAACCGGAATCGCAATTTTGAAAACTATGATAGCGGCGCCCACCAGCAGCACGGTCAGCGTGTGGCCGAGTCCCCATACGACACCGATCCTGGCCGCAACGACCAGGCGGTGTTCGCGGCTCAGAATGGTCGTGACTGCGATCACGTGATCGGGATCGGTAGCGTGGCGCATTCCGAGTAGCAGTCCAAGCAGCGCGATTGCCAGCGGCGCGGCATTAGCAGGTATCATCTGGTTGGTTCCTTCAGCCGATCGATCCAACCGACAGTACACACATTATTCCGGGCGAAGTGCAACGACGCCCGCTGTCCGGATCGACGATTTCGCTCTGGTCAGTCCAGCGCGCAAAGGCGCACAATCTCGATCTCATCGCGGCGTAGCAGCGATCTTTGACGCGATCCGCGCCGTGCGAATCGGATTGTGGTGGAGGCGGGGGGAATTGAACCCCCGTCCGAAGGCCTTCCGGCGACGGCCACTACACGCTTAGTCTGCGAATTTTAGCTCGCGTCCGCAATGCCCACAGACGGGCTTTCCTGACGCCAGCCGGCTGAATTTTCGGGACGCCGCCCAGCCGGTGAACTGCGGTTCCCTAGCCCACTAAATGACGCCCCGACCCGCTGCCATGGGCGAGCAGCGGCGGGACGCTAGCGGCCCTTAGGCCGCCAGAGCGTAACCGTTATTGTCTGCGGGTAAATTTCGCAGTCTGCCTGTTTTACGGGTCGACAGCACCCGGCGTGCGACCATGGCCATATTGTCTTCGTCGAATCCAGTTCGCCCCCACGGATCGTGGGTTTTCGATACGAGGCCAGTCGAAACGGTTACATCATTAATCTAAGGCTCCATCGGCGCGTTCGCAACCATGCCTTCGACCCCCTTATCTGCATCGCCGCCTGCGGATAAACTCGCCCTGCGATGGCACGGGACACCCGCAATGGCAAACCATCCGGCGACGGATTCGATCTGGTCGCCGATAACCGCAAGGCGCGGCATGACTTCTTCATCGAGGAGACGCTCGAGGCCGGCCTCGCACTCACCGGCACGGAGGTCAAGTCGCTGCGGGCGCATCGCGCAAATCTGCGCGACAGTTACGCGCGCATCAAGAACGGCGAAGCGTTCCTCGAGAGCGTCCATATCGGCGCCTACGCTCCTGCGGGCCAATTCAGCCACAAGGAAACTCGCGCGCGAAAACTCCTGATGCATCGCCGCGAGATCGATCGCCTGTGGGGCCGCGTGCGCGAGAAGGGCTATTCGATCGTCCCGCTGAAACTTTATTTCAAAAACGGCCGCGCCAAAGTTGAACTGGGGCTCGCCAAGGGCAAGCACTCCTACGACAAACGCGAGGCGATCGCGCGCAAGACCTCCGAGCGCGAAATCGAGCGCGCCCTGAAAGGACGCAACCGCTAGTGCGCCTCCGGGCTCGTCGCGAGTTGGCTCAATTCCGCAACCAGGCTCTGGAAACTATCGACGCTCGCCGATAGTTCCGCCGAGGTAGCGCCGATGCTTCCCAGCACGCTCGCGGCGGTATCGTGAAATCGCGCCGGTATGATCGCGAATCGCTGCGACTCCGCGAACGCGCCTTTCTCATTGAGAAAAAATCTGCGATTCAGGGCGTAGAGGACCAGTGTCATGAACCCCGCCGCGCGAAACAGGCATCCCGCGACATACATCACGTCTGCGCGCTCGGCTGGCTTCGCAGCGATCGAAATTTCAAATTCCGCGTCAAACAGATGCTTGGCTACGGCAGCGGCCCGAAATTTTTCAGGATATTCGCGCACCAGGGACTTGAGTTCGGCGAGCGCGCGCGCCGGATCAAAAAGCGGACGGCATACATCAACTTCGCCCGCGTAAATCTGCATATGAAATCCGAGCGGATGACCAAGCTGATGGATGCTGCGGGGACGTCCCGCTATGCAGTCCTCGATCGCCTCGCGCACCGCGCCAATTTCACGGTAAATGAAATCGACGTGACGGCCCCGAATCTCGAGCCATCCGCCGCCGTTCACTCCCGGTCCCCATTCGCCAAACGAAGTCACCAATCCATCAAGATGACGATCGTCCAGTTCCTGCGCAGCCGCTCCCAGGGCCGCCGTCGAGAATGGCTTCCCGCCGTCATAATAAATTCCGAGATCGATATCCGATCGTTCGTCCGCGTTACCGCGCGCGCGTGATCCGCCAAGCACGATCGCTGCTACGCCGTCGATCTTCGCGACCCGGCCCGCCACCAGACTGAGTATTTCTTCCATTTCGGCCTGGCTAGCCACCCGCCGAGCTTAAGTCGCGAGCCCAAATGGAGCAACGACGAACGCCGACGCGGTCTCGACCTCAGTTCTAACTGCCGGCTGACGTATCGGCGCCGGCCTGCGCGTCGAGTGTGGTCGCGCCCGCCGCACCCAGCAAAGCCTGCAGTCTTGCGATGCGCCTGGCGAGGGGAGGATGCGTCGAAAACAGGTTGGCGAAGAATCCTTCGTCGTCTTCGCGGATGCCCTCGCGAGGATTGACGATGAACAGATGCGCGGTGCCGGCGGTGCCTTGTTTTAGCGGCGACTCGATTTTCGCGATGTGCTCCAGCGCGCGCAGCAGCGCCCGCGGGTTGCGCGTGAACTCAACCGACGACGCATCCGCAAGATATTCGCGCTGCCTCGACACCGCCATCGCAAGCAACTGCGAAAAGATCGGCGCCACCGCAGCCAGGACAATCACCGCAATCGAGATCAGCACCGCGGTCTGATTGTCGCGATCGGAATTGCTCCTGCCGCGCGCGCCGAATCCGCCGAAGAACATCCAGCGGTACACGAAATCCGAGAGCATCGCGATTCCACCGACCAGCACCGCGATCATCATCATCGTGCGGATGTCGTAGTCGGCGACGTGCGACATCTCGTGCCCGATCACTCCCTGCAACTCTTCCCGGTCCATTTGATCGACCAGTCCCTGGGTGACGCAAATCACCGAATGGGCCGGGTCGCGTCCCGTCGCGAACGCATTCGGCGACAAATCATCGATGAGATACGGCTTGGGCGCGGGCATCCGCGCCGCGGTCGCCATTTCGTCGATCACGTCGAGCACCATCTGATGCTTCGGCGTGTCGGGCGTGAGCGGGCGCGCGTGAACCGAGAGCAGTACCAGGGACGCGCCGCTGTAATATGACACGATCGATTGCACGCCGGCGAAAACCAGCGCGGCAATCGTCAGTACCGGGAAGCCGATCAGGTGCCCGTCGATGATCGCAATATTGCGCGCCGCAAAATCAAGGCCAAGCCCAAGCGCTCCGAACAGCAGCATGAACGCGACGACCAGCACCACGGTCTCGCGGCGATTGGCCGCTTCGAGACCCCTGAAGTTGCTTGATCCCATCGAGCATGCCCGCCCGCGACGCGTGTGCTCAGGCGCGCGGCGTGGTCATCGAAAGGTCAACCTTGGGAACGGCCTGCTCTTCCGGAGCGCCTTTGAAATATTCCGCGGCCTTGAAGCCGAAATTGCTGGCGATGAGATTCGTCGGGAAGATTTGGATGCGCGTGTTCAGAGCGAGCACGACGTCGTTGTACGCCTGTCGCGCGAACGCGATTTGGTTTTCCGTGGTCGTCAACTCTTCCTGCAGTTTGAGCACGTTCTCGTCGGCCTTTAACTGCGGATAGTTCTCCATCACTGCCAGCATTTTACCCAGCCCGGCCGTGATCTGGCTCTCCGCCGCCATGCGCGAGGCCTGGTCCGGCGCGCTGACAGCCTTGGCGCGCGCCTCGACGACCTGGGTGAGGGTGTCGCGCTCGAACTGCATATAGCCTTTGACGGCTTCGATGAGATTTGGAATTAGATCATGACGGCGTTTCAGTTGTACATCTATTTGCCGCCAGGAATTATCTACTTGGTTGCGCAGACTGACTAATCGATTGTATGCAAAGACTATCCACGCGACGATAGCCACTACAATGATCGGAAACACCATCTGCGATTCCTCCGTTGAGAGGCCGGCCCGAGGCGGCTTCGTCGTCGGCGCCCACGGACACCGGCGGTCACGGTACTGTCGACCGCCGGCGCCTGGCGCCCCCCGAACGTACCTGGCGCGGCTCGAAGCGTCCAATCCGCGGGCTAGTTATCGACCTCGACTTTGATCTTGAACGGTTTGCTCTCGGGCCGCTTTGGCGCCGTTACTTCGAGCACGCCGTCCTTGTAGGCCGCCTTGATTCCGTCGTGCCCGGCGTCGTCAGGCATCGTGAACGCGCGGCGCATCGTGCCGTAGGCCCGCTCGGACAGATGGACTTCGGCGTCCTTGGACCACTCGGGCCGTTTGCGTTCGGCCTCGACGACCAGATTTCCGTCCTCGACGCGAACATCGACCGATTCGCTCGCGATGCCGGCCATCTCGAAGTAGAAATGATAGCCGTCCGCATCTTCGACCACATCCGCCGCCGGCGCCGCGTTGCGCGCGGGTTCAAGCTCGTTCCACAGCACGTTCCAGCGGCGCAGAAGAGAATCGTTGGGGGTCAGGCAGCCATTGGTCATTAGCACTTCCATGTGAAAGCCTCCTGCCGGTAATTATGTCCGGCGAAATTTTTTATTTCGGGGCGCCCGGCGCGGCGAAAGCTATACGTCTTTCGCTCGAATCGCCTTGCGTCCCACGCTTCCAAGCTAAGTACGAACTCGCACCCGTCAAGCGATGATTAGCCGAAAGGTCGAAACTTCAGGGAATAGAGGCGCTATTGCGCAGGTTTGGCGGTCTTCGAGAGGTCGCAATCTCCCGCACGAATCGCCCGGCCCCTTCTGGCGCCGCTGGAAACGCCGTGTGAACAGAACCGGCCCGGAACCTTGCAGCGGGAGGCCGTCGGGTCTATAGGTTCGCGTGCGGTTCTGACAGTGCTCTTGGGGAGGAGATTTCTCGATGCGCTTCGACAAGTCGTTCACGCGGTCCATCGCGTGCTTAAGTTTCTCGCTGTTGTTTCTGATTGCCGCCTTTGCGCGCCCGGCGTTGGCGCAATCGGATGACGATGCGTCGCCGGACAGCAAGACTGCGGTAAGTGAACTTTCTGTCTCGCCCACGGCGCTGAGCTACAGCGTCAACCTCGGCAAAGCGGCCACCGAGAGCAAGCATTTCACCCTGACGAACACCGGTACGCTCGATTTGGACGCAACCGTCAACGCGCCTGCGGGAACCGACGCCGGCGATTACACTATCTCCGGTCCCGGCCTCACTGCTTCGGGCGGAACGATCCCGATCCCGGGCAAAGTAAACAGCAGCAAGGCCAACATCATCGAGGTCAACGTCGCCTTCACTCCGCCGGAAGCGGGCAAGAAGCTGGACGCGACAATTCTGGTCACTAATACCGGGACCAAGGGCAAGAGGTCGGACACAATCAAATTGGCGGGCTCGGCCAAGGGAACGCCGTCCACCCCGACGCCCGGTTTCTTCACCTGCCTCAGCGCCACGATGACCTCACCTCGTGCTCTCTTCACGGCGACCCTGCTCCCCGACGGTGTTCCCCGTCAGCACAAGTTGGACAGTTTGCAGCGATTGAGGAAGAGAGGGTTTTTGGCTCATCTTAACCCCAAAAGGAGCGGAGATGAGATCGAAAGCAGATACGCATTCGGAGGAAGCGGAA